>NZ_JBKJYW010000535.1:0-10809 GCF_046715635.1 Serratia sp. (in: enterobacteria) | reverse complement strand
GCCTTATCGCCAAGGCGCTGGTTCAAGCGTTGCTCAAACTCCGTACACCAACCGTTAGCATTTTGCGGGTCAACCACCGTAAGCCCGTCGATAGTCATGCGCTGGCTATGGGCAAAATGCCGCAGGGCAAACGGATTGGCGATCAGGATCGGCTGCGCCAGACCGTGATGCAGCAGAAATCCGGCCGCTTCCAACACTCTTGCATCGAGCGCATCGGGAAACACAACCCGTCGGGGCTGCTGGCGTGCCAACTGCTGGCAACGTTCAATCAACATACTGCCCTCCCCGCATTAAAAAGTTGGCCATGGCTATCAGCATTCCTGCCAGTTGGCAGGCCAGGCGACATACAGAAAACGCACGTGGCTGGGAGTGCCGAACTCGATGCTGGAGCCTTTGGGAATGAAGACCACATCTCCAGCTTTGCCGATCAGCGTCTCCCCCTGATGGCGGATATGCAGTTCGCCTTCAATCACCATGTCGATTTCGTCGTAGTTCAGCGTCCAGGGGAAGAAGGCCTTCTCCCAGCGCATAAAACCTGCCGCCATGCTGCTGCCATCCCGCGCGGTGATCAGATCGCTTAACCCAACCTGATGATCTCCGGCACCGGCAAAGCGGCCAAAATTCACCGAAGCGCCATCGACCACCTTGATCCCGCCCTTACCGGTAACCGAGCGGAAGCTCGCCGGTACGACATCGCTGGCAGACGCAGGGCTCTTGGCTTGCCTCTCCTGTTCAACCTTGTCGATCAACTGGGCGATCAACGTTTCGGTCATGCTGCCCTCAGGCAGATGCGCCAGAATGTGCTCACGGATTTTCTGGCGTTCGGCGGTATGAACCGCTGGCACGGCCTCTGCCGTTGGCTGCCATTCGTTGATGCTGATGCCTAGCTGCTCCGCCACCGAGCGGGCTTCCGGGGTGATAATGCAGTCACGCAGTACCACCAAAATCTGTTGCTGCCCCTGCGCCGATGCGTCACGTATGTCATTGGCGGTGATCAGTTTCTTCATCAGTATGCTCCTGTCACTGGCCGCCTTGAGCCGCCAGGAAATCCTTGAATGCCGTCAGGCTGCCTGCGTCAAGGCTGTTAACCACAAATATCGGCGGCTTGAAGCCATCGGCCACCAGCATGGCGGTGACAAAGTCCACCTCGGCATCAGGTAAATCAGCCTTGGTGATCACCGCCGTGCGTTGCAGATGAGGATAAATATCCAATAGTCCACAAGGTATCCGGCATTGCCTATCGTTAGCCGCATGGACATAAATCAATAATTCGCAATCCACCAGGCTACAAATCAGCGCATGGTATAAACGCGGGTGGCTGAAATATTCGCCCGGCGTGTCGACATCACCAAAATCATTAAACTCTACCGCCTGCGTTTTCCTGGCCAGGGAATAATCTCCCTGCAAGGTATTAAACAGCGTGGTTTTACCGGCCCCTATCGCGCCGACAAAAATAGCGCGTCGCATGATTTAACTCCGGGTTATTGGGCAAATAGCGTAATGCAATAATCGGCTTAACCCCTCTACCGTTTGTTTCAGCGCTTCTTCTACCGCCCCCACCGAGCCATAAATGACTAACGCACCGGTAAAGCGATCCAGAAACCCGATATGCACATTGGCGGCTTTGGTAGCCAGATCGCCCGCTATCATCGAGGTTTCTCCCGGCGTCAGAGTCATAATCCCGATGGCCTCTGCGCCGGGAACGCCGATTTTTTTCGCCAGTTCCTCACCCGGATGTGCAATAAGATGTGCCAACGTCACCTGTTTACCGGGTACAAACTCCTGAATAATACGTTCCTTTTCCATTGCACAATCCTCGGTATTTAAAGCCCTGGCTTCGGTGGCTTTGTTAAGTGCCTGTTTCTCTGCTCAAGTGGCTTTATTTATCCGCTGCAAGACCAATGCGGCAATCAAGCCGACTGCGGCACAGCTAAACATAACCATGAATACGTCGTGATAACCGGCCACGCCTGATCACACATCGACCAAAGAAAATAAAAATATGTTCCAATTTGAACCTTGGGTGTGCCAATTCATTTCATGATGGAACATAGTTTTTGCCCTCGTTCAGATTGAGACAAAACGGGCACCGCACGTGGCGCCCCTATAGCAAACCTTATAATCCCAAATGATGCGCGGTAATGATGGCCGCCAACACATCTTTAGCCTGCACCGGGAACGGCATATTGTGGATAGTTTCCCCTTCAGCGCAGGCCGCTTCGGCCACTTCCTGCAACTTGGCCATGTTCAATTCTTTTACCCCCATCATATGCAGGTTGGTCGGTAGGCCAACTGAGCGGCAGAAACCAAGCACGGTGTTGATTTCGCTCATCGCCGCATTCTCTAGCACCAGTTGCACCAGGGTGCCGAACGCCACTTTTTCACCGTGATACAGGTGGTGGCACTCTTCGAGCTTGGTCAACCCGTTGTGGATGGCATGCGCCCCTGCCAGGCCGCTGCTTTCGAAGCCAATACCGCTCAGGTAAGTATTGGCCTCGATGATATTTTCCACCGCTTTTGAACAACAGCCGTTCTCTGCCGCTACCTTGGCTTTCAGGCCATCTTCCAGCAGTGTCTCAAAACAGAGTTTGGCCAATGCCTGAGCGGCACGGGTCGGCGCGCCTCCTGCCATGGTTTTTTTGCCAGAGGTCATATTGGCACGTGCTTCAAAATAGGTGGAAAGCGCATCGCCCATGCCGGATACCAGCAGACGTACCGGTGCACCGGCGATCACCTTGGTGTCCATCATCACCATATCGGGGTTTTTCGGGAACATCAGGTATTCGCTGAACTCACCCTCTGGGGTGTAGATCACCGAGAGCGCGCTGGTTGGCGCATCGGTAGAGGCGATGGTCGGGGCCACTACCACGGGAATTTTACGATAGAAACCGACGGCCTTGGCGGTATCCATCGTTTTGCCACCGCCAATGCCGATGATCACATCAATATGTTGCTCAACGCACAGCTCGATAATCCGCTCAATCTCGGGACGAGAGCACTCACCGTGGAAAGTCGTCATCGCCAATGGCAAATCATGGTGTGTAAAGCTTTGCTTTACCGTATCACCCACCAAACGGGTGACAAAGTCATCGGCGATCACCAGCGGTTGGCCGCCCATCGGTTTAACATAGTGAGCAATATTACTGAGCAAATCCTCGCCCTGAACATATTTGCTTGGACTAATAATGATTTTATCCATGGGTACCATCCATATAGAGGTTTATTACGACTTTAAGTTTCCGCCATACCTTAAATGGGAGTAGGTTTGGCGTGGAAACAGCATAAACCTGGCAAGGTTATTCACCACCTCCACGCCAATATTCGGTGTTTGAAGCTTGATTTAAGCAACAGAACCTTCAACTTCTGGCCGCTATTTTTGCCATATTATGGAGGAGATCACATCCTGAGCCGTGCAAAGCCTAAAAAGTTTCATTATGAAACCCGGGTGCTGCGGCACTGTTTCATTTCGGGCCGTTACTACCGTCGATTGCACCTATTCGCTTCCAAAAATATTATCGCTGTTATCAGACTTACTCCCTGCGATTTATTCAAGGCAGCATAATGAAAAAAATGATTAATGAAATTGAGGATCTGGTTAAAGAGCAAATGGAAGGGTTGGTAATGGCCCATCCCGAGCTGAAGATCAGCTACCAACCGCGTTATATGTGGCACGAACAGTCTTCAGGCCAAGTGGCACTGATTTCTGGCGGTGGCAGCGGCCATGAACCTCTGCACGCGGGCTTTATCGGCCGTGGCATGTTAACCGGTGCCTGCCCAGGCGAGATCTTCACCTCCCCCACACCCGACCAGATGTACGAATGCGGTCAAAGGCTCAACAGCAAAGAAGGCGTGCTGTTCTTTATCAAAAACTACACCGGCGACGTACTGAATTTCGAAACCGCCGTAGAACTGCTGCATTTTGATGGTATCGAAGTGGGTGCGGTGCTGATCGATGATGACGTTGCCGTTAAAGACAGTCTGTATACCGCAGGCCGCCGTGGCGTAGCCGGTACGGTGCTGGTCGAAAAGATCGTCGGCGCGGCGGCAGATAAGGGTTACAACCTGACCGAGTGCGAAACGCTGGCCCGCCGCATCAATAACGCTACCCGTTCATTCGGTGCCGCCCTCTCCGCCTGCATCGTACCGGCAGCAGGCAAGCCGTCCTTCGTGCTGGCGGACAATGAGGTTGAATTCGGCGTCGGGATCCATGGCGAACCCGGTATCGAGCTGAGCAAGTTCACCAATGCTGACGATCTGGTCGACAGCATGTTCGCCCAACTGGCCGACAACACCCCTTATACGCGCTACCACCACTATTGGGATCGGGCTACCGGCCAGTGGAATGACGTTGAAGTCACCAATACGCCGTTTGAAGCTCAGCAGGACTACATTGTACTAGTGAACGGTCTTGGTGCGACGCCAGAATCGGAGCTGTACGGCGTTTATCGCCGGGTCGCACAAAACTGTGAAAAGGCGGGATTCCATATCGCCCGTCGTTTGGTCGGCAACTATTGCACGGCGCTGAATATGGAAGGCGTTTCGATCACGCTGCTAAAAGCGGATCGGGAAATGCTGATGTTATGGGACGCGCCAGTCAATACGCCGGCGTTACGTTGGGGTTGTTGAGGAGAGAGCGATGCTGATTGAAAAGACCGATATCCTGGCATGGCTGGCGCAATGTGCCGCCACCTATACAGAACAAATGGACTTTCTGACCGAGCTGGATCGCGATATTGGCGATGCCGACCACGGGTTAAACATGAACCGGGGCTTTAAGCACGTAGCAGAATTACTGCCTGGTATCGAGCGTCACGATATCGGCACCATTTTCAAAAATACCGGTATGACCCTGCTGTCTAGCGTTGGCGGTGCCAGTGGCCCGCTGTACGGCACCTTCTTTATCCGCGCCGCTGCGGCTGTAGGTTCCCGTACTGCGCTGAGCCTGAAAGATCTGCTCGACGCGATGAGCGTAGGGGTTGAAGGCGTAGTCGTGCGCGGCAAAGCCAACCTGGGCGACAAGACGATGTGCGATGTCTGGATCCCAGTGTTGGAAAAAGCCAAGCAGGCTCTGGCCAACGGCATGGAACCCGAGCAGGTTCTGGCCTTGATCGGCACAACGGCCGATGAGTGCGTCGTCAGCACCATCATGATGCAGGCGAAAAAAGGCCGAGCCAGCTATCTGGGCGAGCGCAGTATTGGCCATCAGGATCCTGGTGCCACCTCGACCATGTTGATGCTCAAGGCGCTGGAACAAGCGATTAAAAGGAAGTAACCCGATGGTCGGAATCGTTATCGTATCTCATAGCCGGCAATTGGCTGAAGGCGTGGCCGAACTGGCGACACAAATGACGCAGGGCAAGGCAGCCCTGGCCGTTGCCGCAGGCGTGAATGACCCAGAAAACCCTATCGGCACCGACGCTATCGCTATCATGACGGCGATAGCGTCGGTCTACCATGATGAGGGAGTCGTGGTGCTGATGGACTTGGGCAGCGCCCTGCTCAGCACCGAAATGGCGCTTGAGTTGCTGGACGACGAGATGCGTAGCCGCGTATTCATGTCGGCTGCACCACTGGTTGAAGGCACGATGGCGGCGGTGGTTGCTGCCGCTGCCGGGTTGTCAGCCCAACAGATATTGCAGGAAGCCGAAGCCGCGCTCGAAGCCAAGCAGAATCACTTGGGCATGGCTGCACCTGCCGCGCCGCTGGCGATTACCTCCCCTACAACGGGCAAACTGTTACATTGCGCATGGCGAGTGGCTAATCCACATGGTTTACACACTCGCCCAGCCGCCGCGATTGTCGGTGCCCTGGCCGGTTTAGACGCCGAGGTCTGGCTGGAGCGGGATGGGCAGCGCGTCAACGCCCGCAGTCTGAACAGCATCGCCAAGCTGGCCGTCAAACTGGGTGACTTGATCGACTTTATCACCTCTGGCCCACAGGCCGATGAGGCCGTGGCCGCCTTTAATACGTTGGCACAGGGGCATTTCGGTGAAGCCCATCTACTCGCTGAAGCCGCTGCCGAGCCAAATATTGAGCATGACGAGCAACGGGTGCAAAGGGTGCCCGGAGCCATTACGGGCGATGCCGTCAATGGCGGCATCGCCCGTGGCCCAGCCGTCATCTTCACTGCGGTGATGCCAGCGGTTCCCGAACGCCCCTACGCGGGTAATGAAATTGAATCACAAACGCTGGCTCAAGCCTGCGATCAGGTACAACAACATCTGCAACAGCAGGCTAAAGGGCCTCAGGGCGATATCTTCCATGCCCACGGCCTGATGCTGGCCGACCCCGAACTGATGGAGCGCGTGCAGCAGGCCATCGCTCAAGGCCAGATTGCCCCGGCGGCCTGGCTAAGCACTATGCAGCAACTGGCGCAGGAATATGCCCAGGCGGATAGCCACTATATGCGTGAACGGGAAGCCGACGTTTGGGACATTGCCCGTCAGGTGATGTGCCAATTGACCGGCAGTGGCCCGCAGCGGTTGCAGCTAGCCGGGCCATGCATTCTGTTGGCCAGCGATCTGATGCCTTCGGATGTCGCCAATTTGGATAAGGAAAACGTGGTGGCCCTGTGCCTGAGTGAAGGTGCCAAAACCTCCCACAGCGCTATTCTGGCTCGTGCCATGGGCATTCCGGCGATAGTGAAAGCTCAGGGCTGTCTGGAACAAGTACAGAGCGGGCAGGAAGTGATTCTGGATGGTTTCAACGGCCTGCTGTGGTTAACCCCCGATGAATCAACGGCATTGGCTCTTGAAACTCGCCGCGTCGAATGGCTGGAGCAGCGCCAGATCCAGCGGCAGGCCGCCCATCAGCCAGCGGTGACCCTGGATGGTCAGGCAGTACAAATCTTGGCCAATATAGGTGGGCCGGAAGATGTGGCAGCCGCGTTGGCCGCGGGCGCTGAAGGCGTTGGCCTGTTCCGTACCGAGTTCCTGTTCCAGGCGCACGATACCTTGCCAGACGAAGAGTTGCAGTATCAGATCTACCGCGATATTGCGGCTGCATTCGGCAATAAACCCCTAACAATCCGCAGCCTGGATGTCGGGGGTGACAAGCCGCTGGCCGCCTTCCCGATGGCGCAAGAGGAGAACCCGTTCCTCGGGCTGCGCGGGGTCAGGCTGTGTCTGGCTTATCCTGAGTTATTGCTGGCTCAGTTGCGCGCGGTGTTACGTGCCCACGCTGAACAGCCCAATATTCAGCTGATGATCCCGATGATTGCCACCGTGGAAGAATTCAGAACGGTGAAAGCGTTGGTTGAGCAGGCCCGCCAGGGGTTGTCACTACCGCTGGAGCCGAAACTGGCGCTGGGCATTATGGTAGAAGTACCCGCTGCGGTATTGAATGCTGAAGTACTTGCCCAGGAGGTCGATTTCTTCTCGATCGGCACTAATGATTTAACGCAGTACGTCATGGCGGCAGATCGCGGCAATAGCGCGGTGGCGGCACTGGTTAATTATCACGAGCCTGCCGTTCTCAAAGCCATAGCGCTCACTTGCCAGGCGGCGCTGGGTGCCGGGATCCCCGTCAGCATGTGCGGTGAAATGGCCGGGGATACCGGGGCAACCGAACTGTTGTTGCATTTGGGCTTAACCAAATTAAGCGCCAGCGCATCAATGTTACCCGCATTAAAAGCACAGGTGCGCGAAAGCCATTATATTAAGGAGAACTGAAACTTCACACCTTATTTTATTTAGCTTCACACAGGGTCTTGTTATTTGGCACTCTTATTGGCCAAAGGGAATACCCTACCAGGAATGTATTAACACGTTGTCACATTAGCCACACCAGGGAATTAACATAACGCTTTATTATCATAAAAGGTAACGTAATTCGTTAAACCTAACGGCACCACAGATATTGAAACTTTAACGTAAGTCGCTCTTAACGCATTTATTCGCTTATTCAATAACGGTTTTTTATATTCTATGGAGTGCATGACCATGAAATTTTACACTGAACCCGCAAAACAGCTGCCTGTACTTATTGAAACAGAAGTCCTGGTGGTCGGCGGTGGCCCTTCGGGTATTGCTGCTGCATTAAGCGCCGTCCGCGAAGGTGCCGACACCGTACTAATGGAAAGATTTGGCTGCTTTGGTGGCATGATGACCACCGCAGGCGTGGAGTCAATCGCCTGGTGGCGGCATGAAAATACCGTGGAATCCGGCGGGCTGGCCAAAGAGATTGAAGAGACCGCCAAAGCCATGGGAGCCACCAATCCGGAGCCGCAATCCATCAGCCAGGCGATTAATGCCGAGCAATTTAAAATCGTCGCCGACCAGATGCTGGAAGATGCCGGTGTTAAACGCGTATTACATATCACCGCCGTTGGCGTGATCAAAGAAGGCAACCACTTAACCGGCATCATCACCGAGAGTAAATCAGGCCGCCAGGTTATTTTAGCCAAGGTGGTGATCGACTGTACCGGCGATGCGGATATTGCAGCATTGGCCGGTGCGCCGTTTGTGCAACCCGACAAAGACAGCGTGATGAGCGTGACCACGGTGTTTAGCTGTTCCAACGTCAACAAAGCCCGCTTTCTGGCAGACATCGAGCTCACCAAGCCGAAGTACGGCGACTGGGGTGCAGACGAAGAGAACAAGAACTGGTCATACGAAGTTCATGACTCCTGCAAGGAGATGTTCAGCCCTTACCTGGGCAAAGTGTTCGCCAAGGGTAAAAAGGCCGGTCTGATACCGAAAGAGGTCACCTTGGGTGGCAGTTGGAGCACCGTGACGGAATTCGGTGATGCAAACTACATGAACGTGGTCAGCATTCCCAAGGTGGATTGTACCGACGTCTTCGATTTGACCCGTGCTGAGATTGATGGCCGTAAACAGGCGGTTTATGCCATCGAAACGCTGCGCCAGTTCCAACCGGGTTTTGAAAACGCCACGCTGAAGAACTTCGGCATGACCGTTGGTACCCGCGAATCTCGCCATATCGTTGGCCGCACCCAGCTGACAGAAGATGATATCTGCCATCAGGGACGTCACGCGGACAGCATTGGTATTTTCCCTGAGTTTATCGACGGTAATGGTCAACTGAAACTGCCATTGCAACCCCGTTACTTCCAGATCCCTTATGGCGTGATGGTACCTCAGGATATCGAGAACCTTTTGGTGTGTGGCCGTGCCATCGATGCCGATAAATTTGCCTATGCCACCATTCGCAATATGGGCTGTTGCATTGTCACCGGTGAAGGTGCGGGCATAGCCGCCGCAGTGGCGATTAAAGATAACCAGTTGGTTTCAGCCGTAAATATACAAAAAGTACAAGCCAGTCTTGAAAGCAATGGGGTGAAAGTTTTCTAAAAATCACTATGGAATGAAGATAGCTTTTCATTATAGGACATAAAAAAATGAAAGAAGAACGTCAATATAAACAACCCACGTTTACTGAATCGCTGCTACCTATCTTATTTATGGTTTTTGTTTTATCCGTAGGTATTGGTGTACTGAGCTGGCCCGCCAGTGTCTGCCTGTTATTATCTGCCGCCTTCACCGGGGCAATAGCCGTCATCAGGCTGGGCTATAATTGGGACAGCATCCAACAGTTTATTGTCGATAAAATTGCCGCGGTGATGCCGCCGGTACTGATCGTCATTTTTGTTGGCTTTATGATCGCTACCTGGAGCTATGCGGGCACCCTGCCGATGATGGTGTATTACGGCATGCAACTGCTCGATCCGTCATATCTGTTTGCCATTGCCTTTATCCTGAACGCCATTTTGTCTTATGTTTCTGGTGCTTCATGGGGTTCTGTGGCTTCGATCGGCGTGGCGCTGATCGGTATCGGTATCGGCCTGGGTGCCAACCTGCCAATGCTGGCGGCGGCCATCGTTACCGGTGCCTATTTCGGTGACAAGCTCTCCCCGTTATCTGACACCACCAACCTGACTTCGGCGGTCACACAAACCAAACTGTACGATCTGATTAAATATCTGCTGTGGACCACCATCCCGGCGACGTTGATCAGCATCGTTTTCTTCCTGTTCCTGGGCTTCAGCCAGCCGAGCCAAGGTGCCATCTCTGCCGATAGCCTGCAACTGCTGGTGCAACTGCACAGCCTGTTCAAGTTTGGTATTTTGCCGCTGCTGCCGATGCTGATCATTCTGGCCTTCACCTTCCTGCGCCTACCTACGGTGCCCGCTCTGCTGAGCAGTGCATTGGTTGCGGTGCTGGTTGGTTGGCTGTATCAAGGGTTCCCACTGATTGAAGGCGTCAAATCCACCATGGGTGGCTTCAAGATGCATATGATCGGTGCCGATCCGACTCAGGTACTGTCATCGGTTAAAGAGCTGTTGGAACAGGGCGGGCTGAATAATCAGGGTGGGTTTATCGCCTTCATTATCTGTGCCATGGGCTTTGCTGGCATCTTGACCGGCACCGGCATGATGGATGTGGCGCTGCGAGGCATCACTGGCAAAATCACCAACGGCTTTAGCGCCATTATGTCCAGCGGCTTCGTCTGCATCGTGATTAACATCCTGACCGGCTCCGATGGCCTGAACAAGATCATCGTTTCCGAACTGATGGGTAAAAAGTTCCTGCAGCTCAGAATGCACCCGCTGGTGCTGGCACGTACGCTTGAAGACTTTGGAACCATGACCGCACCGATCATCCCATGGTCAGCGGCCGGGCTGTATATGGCCACCACCTTGGGTGTACCAACCTTTAGCTATATGCCTTACTGCATCTTCTTCTACGCGTCGATGGTGTTTGCCGCCATTTATGGCTTCACCGGCTTCAAAATCAGAATGATTGATGATGAAGAAGCTCAGCAGTTGGCCGAAGAGCGTGGGATTTTACT
>NZ_JBKJYW010000534.1:0-10782 GCF_046715635.1 Serratia sp. (in: enterobacteria) | reverse complement strand
TTAGGCCTGCTGAAATCCGGTTTGCAGAGCCAGCAACGCTACGTGGCCGAAACGCTGACCGAAGAGTGGCGTATGGCTCCCGGCCCGCTTGAAGTGGTGTGGTTTAACGAAGAGGTTGATGCCACCGTTCGCAGTGTGGATGCACTGATTGCCCGTCTGGACCAGTTGGAGGGTAAACGATGACCCCTGGCGAAATTTGCCGCCTGTATTTGATCGTGCGCGTTTTCCTGAGCTATGGACTGGATGAACTGATCCCCAAGATACGCTTGACGCTGCCGCTGCGCATTGGCCGCCGCCTGCTGTTCTGGATGCCGAACCGTCATAAAGACCAGCCGTTGGGTGAACGCCTGCGCCTGGCGCTGCAAGAGCTGGGCCCGGTGTGGATCAAGTTCGGCCAGATGATGTCGACCCGCCGCGATCTGTTCCCTCCCCATATTGCCGACCAACTGACGCTGCTGCAGGATCGAGTGGCGCCGTTCGATGGCGCGCTGGCGCGTAAGCATATTGAACTGGCGATGGGCGGCCCGCTGGAAACCTGGTTCGATGACTTCGACCAGCAGGCGCTGGCGTCCGCTTCGATTGCCCAGGTGCATACCGCCCGGCTGAAAACGACCGGCCAAGAGGTGGTACTGAAGGTGATCCGCCCGGACATTGGGCCGATTATCAAAGCCGATGTGCGTCTGATGTATCGCCTGGCAGGCTGGGTGCCCAAGCTGATGCCGGATGGCCGCCGTTTGCGCCCGCGTGAAGTGGTGCGTGAATATGAGAAAACCCTGCTCGATGAGCTGAACTTGCTGCGTGAAGCGGCCAATGCTATCCAACTGCGTCGTAATTTTGACGGCAGCCCGATGCTCTACGTGCCAGAGGTTTACTCCGATTACTGTCGTGAAAGCGTGCTGGTGATGGAGCGAATTTACGGTATCCCGGTGTCGGATATTGCGGCTCTGGAACAGCAGAACACCAATATGAAGCTGCTGGCTGAGCGTGGCGTCCAAGTGTTCTTTACCCAGGTGTTCCGTGACAGCTTCTTCCATGCCGACATGCACCCAGGTAATATTTTCGTCAGCTATGAGCACCCGGAAGACCCGTGTTATATCGGCATCGACTGCGGCATCGTGGGTTCCCTGAACAAAGACGACAAGCGCTATCTGGCGGAAAACTTTATCGCCTTCTTCAACCGTGACTACCGTAAGGTAGCGGAGTTGCACGTTGACTCTGGCTGGGTACCGCGTGATACCAACGTGGAAGATTTTGAGTTTGCCATCCGTACCGTCTGCGAACCGATTTTTGAAAAACCGCTGGCGGAAATTTCGTTCGGCAACGTGTTGTTGAACCTGTTTAATACTGCACGCCGCTTCAATATGGAAGTGCAGCCGCAGCTGGTATTACTCCAGAAAACGCTGCTGTACGTTGAGGGCCTTGGCCGCCAGCTCTATCCGCAATTAGACCTGTGGACCACGGCGAAGCCGTTCCTGGAAAGCTGGCTGCGGGATCAGGTAGGCATTCCGGCGGTGATCCGCGCGCTGAAAGAAAAAGCGCCGTTCTGGGCCGAGAAATTGCCTGAGTTACCTGAATTATTTTATGACAGCCTGCAACAGCATAAACTGTTACAACAAAGCGTCGATAAATTGACCAGTCAGATGCAGGCTCAACGCGTTCGGCAAGGTCAATCACGGTATTTGTTCGGCGTTGGCGCTACACTGTTAGTCAGTGGTACGATTTTACTGCTGGGAGGCGTAGAGCTGTTTCCTGCCTGGATGATGGCCGCAGGCGTTGTGGCCTGGATCGTCGGTTGGAAACGCACCGCCTGAATGAATAAAACACCAGGTTAACAGTTGCCGTATTCGCTCTGCAAAAACGGGGCATATCCAACACAAAGATGAAGGGTATATAATGCGGCAGCTTGAATTAGACCCTTTTAATCTCTAGAGGTAACTGCAATGGGCGGTATTAGTATTTGGCAATTGTTGATCATCGCGGTGATCGTGGTGCTGCTGTTTGGTACCAACAAACTCCGTACGCTGGGTTCCGATCTCGGTGCCTCAATCAAAGGCTTCAAAAAAGCGATTGGCGACGACAACAGCACAGCGCCAACCAACACGACTGAAAAAACCAACCACGACGCGGACTTTGCGGCCAAGCCTATCACCGATAAGCAGCCGGAAGTGAAAGCAGCGGAAGAGTCGAAGAACAAAGAGCAGGTATAAACCGTGTTTGACATTGGGTTTGGTGAACTGCTGCTGGTACTGGTGATTGGCCTGGTGGTACTCGGGCCAGAACGGTTACCGGTGGCGGTCAGAACCGTTGCGGGCTGGATCCGAGCGCTGCGCTCTCTGGCGGCTTCGGTGCAGAATGAGCTGACGCAAGAATTGAAGCTGCAAGAGCTGCAGGAAAGTCTGAAGAAGGCGGAGAAAGCGGGCTTGCAGAATTTAACGCCAGAACTCAAAGCTTCAATGGATGAGCTGAAAGAGGCGGCTGAGTCGCTGAAACGTTCTTATCACGTCGATAAGGACGAGCCGCCGCATACCATCCACAATCCAGTGGTCACCGATCCCGAAGCCATTCACGACGGCGTGACGCCAGCGGAAGCGGCGACTACCGCTTCGGCACCTGTTGCCACACCGCAGCCCATAGAGCCCGTACCAGCCGTGCAACGCGAGCCGGTAGTGCCACCTGTGGCTCAGGCAACGATAGTGGATCAGCAAGCCCCTGCTAAGCAGGCCATTCCAGAGCCTGTGGCGGATAAATCCCCTGCGTCTCAACAACCTAGTGGCGAACGTTAAAACATGGCCGTTGAAGATACCCAACCGCTTATCAGTCATCTCATTGAACTGCGTAAGCGGCTGTTGAATTCGATCATCAGCGTGCTGGCGATCTTTATCGTGTTGGTGTTTTTCGCTAACGATATTTATCAGATCGTTTCTGCACCGCTGATCGATCAGTTGCCTGCCGGGGCGAGCATGATCGCCACCGACGTGGCTTCACCCTTCTTTGCTCCGATCAAGTTGACGATGATGGTGTCGGTGATCGTTGCTGCGCCTTTCATTCTCTATCAGGTCTGGGCCTTTATCGCACCAGCTCTGTACCAGCATGAACGCCGCCTGATGATGCCACTGCTGTTTTCCAGCAGCCTGCTGTTTTATCTGGGGATGGCGTTTGCCTACTTTATCGTGTTCCCGCTGGCCTTTGGCTTTTTTGCCAAAACTGCGCCCATTGGCGTCACGATTGCCACCGATATCAGCAACTACCTGAGTTTCGTCATGGCGCTGTTTATGGCGTTTGGCGTGGCTTTTGAGGTGCCGGTTGCCATTATTCTACTGTGCTGGAGCGGTGTCACCACGCCAGATGACCTGAGAAAGAAACGCCCGTATGTGCTGGTCGGTGCTTTCGTAGTGGGCATGCTGTTGACGCCGCCGGACGTGTTTTCGCAAACCCTGTTGGCGATCCCGATGTATCTGCTGTTTGAGGTCGGGGTGTTCTTTGCCCGTTTCTATGTAGGGAAGCGACGCAAGCCAGTAGAAGAAGAGGAAGGCGAAGAGCCACCCGCTTCCTGATACTGTCTGTCTCTAAGCCGCCCGATGGGCGGCTTTTGCTTTGGAAAAACCATGTTTGATATTGGCGTCAACCTTACCAGTTCCCAATTTGCCAAAGATACCGCACAAGTGGTCGAGCGTGCCCAAACCGCAGGCGTGACGGGGATACTGATCACTGGCACCAACGCACCGCAAAGCGAGGCGGCCAGCCTCCTGGCTCGTGCGCATAGCGGCTATTGTTGGTCTACGGCGGGCGTGCATCCGCATGATGCCAGTAGTTGGAATGATGAGGTAGCGCAGCAGATTCACCGGTTGGCATTGCAGCCCTTCGTTGCAGCCATCGGTGAATGTGGGCTGGATTTTAACCGCAACTTTTCTACCCCGGCACAGCAGGAAGTGGCTTTCAATGCCCAGTTGGCATTGGCCGCTGAGCTTAACATGCCGGTATTCCTGCATTGCCGCGACGCACACGCACGTTTTGTTGCACTGCTGACCCCTTGGTTGGATAAACTGCCCGCCGCAGTCGTGCATTGCTTCACCGGCAGCGCCGAAGAGTTACAAGACTGTCTGGCGCTGGGGCTGTCGATCGGTATCACCGGTTGGGTTTGTGATGAGCGCCGGGGTCTCGAACTGCGAGCCTTGTTGCCCCACATCCCGGCGGATCGTCTGCTGCTGGAAACCGATGCCCCCTATTTGTTGCCCCGGGATTTACACCCGAAACCTGCATCTCGCCGCAACGAACCCTGTTTTCTGCCCCATATCATTCGGCAGGTTGCGACCTGGCGCGAAGAAGATCCCGCGTGGCTGGGCCAGAAAACTGATGAGAATGCCCGCCGGTTATTCCGGCTGGTCTGAGTTAGGAGAAAATTATGAGCTATGCATTTCCGGGCACCTTCCCTGGTCGCCGTATGCGCCGTGTGCGCCGTCATGACTTCAGCCGCCGTCTGGTTGCCGAGAATCAGGTAACGGCCAATGACCTGATCTACCCGGTCTTTGTTATGGAAGGCAGCAACCGCCAGGAAGCCGTTTCCTCGATGCCTGGCGTATCGCGCATGAGCATCGACCTGCTGATCAAAGAGGCAGAAGCCATTGCCAAGCTCGGCGTGCCGGTGATCTCCCTGTTCCCGGTGATTGAGCCTGGCCTGAAGTCGCTGCATGCCGAGGAAGCCTACAATCCGGATGGTTTGGTGCAGCGTACCGTGCGCGCGCTGAAAGATGCCGTGCCGGAGCTGGGGATCCTGACCGATGTGGCGCTCGATCCGTATACGACCCATGGGCAGGATGGAGTGATCGACGAGCATGGCTATGTGATCAACGATATCAGCAAAGAAATTCTGGTTCGCCAGGCGCTTTCCCATGCAGAGGCCGGTGCTGAAATCGTGGCTCCTAGCGATATGATGGATGGCCGTATCGGCGCGATCCGCGATCAACTGGAGCTGCAAGGCCTGGTCAATACCCAGATCATGGCGTATTCCGCCAAATATGCCTCATGTTATTACGGCCCGTTCCGTGATGCGCTCGGCTCCACCGGTAACCTGAAAGGCGGCAACAAGAAAACCTATCAGATGGATCCGGCCAACGGTGACGAGGCCCTGCAAGAGATTGCTCAGGATCTGCAGGAAGGTGCGGACATGGTGATGGTGAAGCCAGGGATGCCGTATCTGGACGTCGTGCGGCGTGTCAAAGATACCTTCGGAGTGCCGACCTTCGCCTATCAGGTGTCGGGTGAATATGCGATGCATATGGCGGCGATCCAGAATGGCTGGCTGCAGGAGCAACCGGCGGTGATGGAGTCTCTACTGTGCTTTAAGCGTGCCGGGGCCGATGGTGTGCTGACCTACTTCGCCAAGCGTGTCGCCCAGTGGCTGCATGATGATGCGATGCGCCGTTAATCAGTCGCAGACAAAACAGGCACCCTTGGGTGCCTGTTTATGTTAGAGCTTCTGGAACTGCCGGTTATCGATGCTCTGATTAATCTGCTTGTTGATCAGATTCAGCAGCAGCATGGAGCGAGCTTCACCGTCGGGTTCGGTGTAGATCGCATGCAGGCCCTCGAACACGCCATCGGTGATTAACACCGTATCGCCTGGCAGCGGAGTCTCTGGATCCACATAGTATTCTTCGCTATGTGTCTGGAGTTCTTCGATAACCTGTAGAGGTATCTGGGTCGGTAAGGCTCCAAATCGCACAAAGTGGCTGACACCACGGGTTGCGCTGATCGTGGTGGTGTGAATACGTTCCGGATCGAATTCAACAAACAGGTAGTTGGGAAACAGCGGTTCGTTAACGGCAGTACGCTTGCCACGCACGATTTTCTCCAACGTAATCATTGGGCTCAGGCAGTTGACGGCTTGCCTTACCAGGTGTTCCTGGGCCCGCAACAGCTGGCCGCGCTTACAATAAAGTAAATACCAAGATTCCATAGTTTCACATGCCTTTCTGTCAGCCGTTAAGCATACCAAAAGCCACTACGGATACCTAGTGACGCAAGCGTCCATCTTGTTGCCATGAGTTGCGGCAATCCACGGTAGCCAGCATAAAGTCACATATTTGTTTACCTGATTCAGGTATAACAATAGGCCTCAAATTTACGACAGTCACAGTATGGTGGGCAAGCCTGATGCTCAATGTGACGCCTTTATCATTATTGCACTGAGGGAGAGACATGGAGCTATTTTTGCTAAGTAACGGCAAGCTTTCCGGCGAGGCCGAACTGCTCGGTTATGCCAAGAGCCAGCTGTTGGCCATGATTGAACGCCGTAACATCACGTCGGCCGTATTTATTCCTTATGCCATGATCCGCGGTGATTACGACCAGCGTGCGGGGGAACTGTCGCAGACGTTGGGTATCAAGGTCACCAGCATCCACCATGCCGAGTCTCCGGCAGAGGCGATCGCACAGGCCGAGTGTATTTTGGTCAGCGGCGGCAATACCTGGATGCTGAACCAGATGCTGCATGAAAAGGGTCTGATTGTGCCAATCCAGCGTGCGGTGCGTGAGCGCGAAGTGCCTTATGTAGGTTGGAGCGCCGGCTGTAACGTGGCGACGCCGAGCATCCGTACCACCAACGATATGCCGGTACGCAACAGCGTCGTGTTGCCTGCGCTGGGGCTGTTCCCGGTCCAGATCAACCCACATTACATCGATGCCCACATCAGCGGCCACATGGGTGAAACCCGCGATGAGCGCCTGGCAGAGTTCTGTGCGGTGAACCCAAGCGAGTCGGTTGTCGCACTGCGTGAAGGCAGCCTGCTGCACGTCTGCGGTAACGATCTGCGCTACTTCAGCGCCAGGGAGCAGGGCTTTAAAGTGTTCCACCACGGGGTAGAGATACAGGAATATCATGATACTTTGGCACTGCGCTCGTTGGTGCCGTATAGCTGCCATTGATAAACCGAAGGGGCGCAGAATGCGGCGCCCCTACAGATCCAGCATTGTGGTGACAGCCCAAACCAGTAGCGCTAATGTGGGCAGATTGGCTAGAATTTGTTAATCTATCCCATTGCTGTGAAACGCCTTAAAATCAGCCAGTTAATTAAACGTCGAGCCACCTTGAGATTTTCAGGGTTCGGCGTTTAAATCTTCTACAAATCAATGGTGTAATGGCTTGCATGAAATACCGTGACCTACGCGATTTCCTCTTGTTGCTGGAAAAGAGAGGGGAACTAAAACGCATCAGCCAGCCGATTGATCCCTATCTGGAAATGACAGAAATTGCCGATCGTACGCTGCGAGCGGGCGGCCCGGCATTGCTGTTCGAAAACCCGAAAGGTTACGATATGCCGGTGCTCTGTAACCTGTTCGGCACGCCCAAGCGGGTGGCGATGGGGATGGGGCAGGAAGATGTCAGTGCGCTGCGCGAAGTAGGCAAGCTGTTGGCGTTCCTCAAAGAGCCGGAGCCACCGAAGGGCTTTCGCGATCTGTTCGACAAGGTTCCCAAATTCAAACAAGTGCTGAATATGCCGACCAAGGTGCTGGGCTCTGCCCCGTGCCAGGAACAGGTGTGGCAAGGAGAAGATGTCGATCTCGGCCGTATTCCGGTGATGCACTGCTGGCCGGAAGATGCCGCCCCGCTGGTGACCTGGGGGCTGACGGTTACCCGTGGCCCACATAAAGAGCGCCAGAATCTGGGGATCTATCGCCAGCAGGTGTTGGGCAAGAACAAGCTGATTATGCGCTGGCTCTCGCACCGTGGCGGCGCGCTGGATTATCAGGAGTGGTGTCAGGAACATCCTGGTGAGCGTTTCCCGGTTGCCGTTGCGTTGGGGGCCGATCCTGCCACCATTTTGGGCGCGGTGACGCCAGTGCCAGACAACCTGTCCGAATATGCCTTTGCTGGGCTGTTGCGCGGCAACAAGACCGAAGTGGTCAAATGTCTGTCCTGCGATCTTGAAGTTCCGGCCAGCGCAGAAATTGTGTTGGAAGGGTATATCGAGCAGGGGGAACTGGCGCCGGAAGGCCCGTATGGCGATCACACCGGTTACTATAACGAGATCGATCACTTCCCCGTCTTTACCGTGACGCATATTACCCAGCGGCGCAACGCGATTTACCACTCGACCTATACCGGCCGCCCGCCGGATGAACCAGCGGTGATGGGAGTGGCACTGAACGAAGTGTTTGTGCCGATCCTGCAAAAACAGTTCCCGGAAATCGTCGATTTCTACCTGCCGCCGGAAGGGTGTTCCTATCGCCTGGCGGTGGTGACCATCAAAAAACAGTACGCAGGACACGCCAAACGCGTAATGATGGGGGTCTGGTCTTTCCTACGCCAATTTATGTATACCAAGTTTGTCATCGTGTGTGATGACGACGTGAATGCGCGTGACTGGAATGACGTGATTTGGGCGATCACTACCCGAATGGATCCGGCAAGGGATACCGTTTTAGTGGAGAATACGCCGATTGATTATCTGGACTTCGCCTCGCCGGTTTCCGGACTGGGATCGAAGATGGGCCTGGATGCCACCAATAAATGGCCGGGAGAAACCCAGAGAGAGTGGGGCCGTCCGATTCAAATGGATGAGAAGGTGCGTGCGCGCATCGATGACATCTGGGATGAGCTCGCCATATTCAGTGACAGAGAACCGACGCTTTAAGCGCCAGTCTTTGTTCTCGGTCTTGCATTGATGACCCGACAGAGGAACGCATGACAATCCTGAGCTGTAAAGTGACCTCCGTAGAGGCCATTACCGATACCGTTTATCGGGTACGTTTGGTGCCAGAGGCATCGTTTTCGTTCAAAGCAGGGCAATACCTGATGGTCGTGATGGATGAGCGTGATAAACGCCCGTTCTCTGTGGCCTCGACGCCGGCGCAGCAAGATTATATCGAGCTGCATATTGGCGCTTCTGAACTGAACCTGTATGCCATGGCGGTGATGGATCGCGTGCTAAAAGAGCAGGCTATCACCGTGGATATTCCCCATGGTGAAGCCTGGCTGCGTGAAGAGGGCGAGCGCCCGCTGGTGTTGATTGCCGGTGGTACCGGGTTCTCTTACGCACGCTCGATTTTGCTGACGGCGCTGGAACAGCAACCTAATCGCGATATCTCTATCTACTGGGGTGGGCGTGAGCTGAAGCATCTTTATGATCTCAGCGAACTGGAGGCGATTTCGCTGCAATACCCAAATCTGAAGGTCATCCCGGTAGTTGAACAGCCGGACGACGACTGGCGTGGCCGCAGCGGTACGGTGCTGAGCGCCGTGTTACAAGATTTTGGCTCGCTGGCGGAGCATGATATCTATATCGCAGGTCGTTTCGAGATGGCCAAAATTGCCCGTGAGCGTTTCTGTGCCGAGCGTGGCGCACTAGAGGCGCATATGTTTGGCGATGCTTTCGCGTTCATCTGATTGTACGCGCAGCAGTAAAAACGGGGTGGCCAGATGCTGCCCCGTTTTTATTGGTGCCGAATTTCAGGCATAAAAAAACCCGCCCCTGACAGGCGGGAAGTACGGCAACAAAACCTTTGGGATGCCCTAAAGGGCATCCAATCAGACACAGCTAAACGCGTTCAAATATTGTTGCGATCCCCTGACCCAGGCCGATACACATGGTGGCCAGACCAAACTGCACGTCACGGCGTTCCATATTATTCAGCAGGGTGGTGGAGATACGGGAGCCGGAGCAGCCTAATGGGTGACCCAGAGCAATCGCACCGCCGTTAAGGTTGATCTTATCGTCCATGCTGTCCAGCAGCCCCAGATCTTTAATGCAAGGCAGCGACTGAGCGGCAAAGGCCTCATTCAATTCAAACAGATCGATATCCTGCACGCTCAAACCGGCACGTTTAAGCGCGAGCTTGCTGGCAGGCACCGGACCATAGCCCATGATCGAAGGATCGCATCCCACAACCGCCATTGAGCGGATGCGGGCACGAGCCTTCAGGCCGAGCGACTTGGCACGGGATTCGCTCATGATCAGCATGGCGGAAGCGCCGTCAGACAGTGCGGAAGAAGTGCCTGCGGTGACGGTGCCGTTGACCGGGTCAAACGCCGGGCGCAGTGCCGCCAAGCTGGCAACGGTCGTTTCCGGGCGGATCACTTCATCATAGTCGTAACGTGTCAGTACCCCGTCGGCGTCATGGCCGGTAGTTGGGATAATTTCATTTTTGAAATACCCGGCTAACGTTGCGGCATGGGCGCGTTGATGGGAGCGGGCGGCAAATTCATCCTGCATTTCGCGGCTGATATTATGCATTTTGGCCAGCATCTCTGCGGTCAGGCCCATCATTCCGGCCGCTCTTGCCACGGTGCGGCTCAGGCCTGGATGGAAGTCTACGCCGTGGTTCATCGGGACGTGGCCCATATGTTCCACACCGCCAATCAGGCTGACCTGCGCGTCACCGACCATGATTGCGCGGGCGGCGTCGTGCAAGGCCTGCATTGATGAACCACACAGGCGGTTCACCGTTACCGCTGGCACGCGATGTGGGATCTCGGCCAGCAGAGCGGCGTTACGGGCGATATTGAAGCCTTGCTCCAGCGTCTGCTGCACGCAGCCCCAGTAAATATCATCAATTTCAGCGGCATTCAGCGCCGGGTTACGGCTCAGCACGGCACGCATCAGATGAGCGGAAAGATCTTCCGCGCGTACCTGGCGGAAAGCGCCGCCCTTTGAGCGGCCCATTGGCGTACGTACGGCATCAACAATAACTACGTTTTCCATCTTTATAACCTCATGCCGGTTGGCCAGTGGTGATATCAGACAGCGCCGCTGTCGCCACCGGGTAGTAGCTTTCATTACGTTC
>NZ_JBKJYW010000533.1:0-3270 GCF_046715635.1 Serratia sp. (in: enterobacteria) | reverse complement strand
CATAGGCGAGTAATTCAGAAATACCAAGGCAGAAAAACTAATTAAATGAAACACATAAGAAATTTTTCTATCATTGCCCATATTGACCACGGTAAGTCGACGCTGTCTGACCGTATTATCCAAATCTGCGGCGGCCTGACCGAACGTGAAATGGCTGCACAGGTGCTGGATTCTATGGATCTGGAGCGTGAGCGTGGTATTACCATCAAAGCGCAGAGCGTGACGCTCGACTATAAAGCCACTGATGGTCAGGTTTACCACCTTAACTTTATCGACACCCCTGGGCACGTTGACTTCTCCTATGAGGTTTCCCGCTCACTGGCCGCCTGTGAAGGCGCATTGCTGGTGGTGGATGCCGGGCAGGGCGTAGAAGCCCAGACTCTGGCCAACTGCTATACCGCACTGGACATGGATCTGGAAGTGGTACCGGTGTTGAACAAGATTGACCTGCCTGCTGCCGATCCGGATCGCGCCGCACAGGAAATCGAAGATATCGTGGGCATTGATGCTACTGACGCAGTGCGCTGCTCGGCAAAAACCGGCGTTGGCGTGCCAGAAGTGTTGGAACGTCTGGTGCGTGATATCCCGCCGCCAGAAGGTGATGCGGATGCTCCGCTGCAGGCGTTGATCATCGATTCCTGGTTTGATAACTATCTTGGCGTTGTCTCCCTGATCCGGGTGAAAAACGGTACCCTGCGCAAGGGCGATAAAGTTAAGGTCATGAGTACCGGCCAAACCTATAACGCCGATCGTCTGGGGATCTTCACCCCGAAGCGTGTCGATCGCGACGTGCTGAACTGTGGCGAAGTGGGTTGGTTGGTTTGCGCCATTAAAGATATCCTCGGCGCACCGGTGGGCGATACCTTGACGCTGGCTCGCCAGCCGGCAGACAAAATGCTGCCAGGCTTCAAAAAAGTGAAGCCACAGGTGTATGCCGGCCTGTTCCCGATCAGTTCCGACGATTACGAAGCCTTCCGCGATGCGCTGGGCAAGTTGAGCCTGAACGATGCCTCCCTGTTCTATGAACCAGAAAGCTCCACCGCGTTGGGCTTTGGCTTCCGCTGTGGCTTCCTGGGTCTGCTGCACATGGAGATCATTCAGGAGCGTCTGGAGCGTGAATACGATCTGGAACTGATCACTACGGCACCTACGGTAGTGTATGAAGTTGAAACCACCGGCAATGAAACCATCTACGTCGACAGCCCTTCCAAGCTGCCGCCGTTGAATAACATCGCTGAATTGCGTGAGCCGATTGCGGAGTGTCACATGCTGATGCCGCAGGAATATTTGGGCAACGTGATCACGCTGTGTATCGAGAAGCGTGGCGTACAGACCAACATGGTTTACCACGGTAACCAGGTGGCGCTGACCTACGAAATCCCAATGGCCGAAGTGGTGCTAGATTTCTTTGACCGGTTGAAATCCACCTCGCGCGGTTACGCGTCGCTGGACTATAACTTCAAACGTTTCCAGACCTCGGACATGGTGCGCGTTGACGTGTTGATTAACAACGAACGCGTAGATGCGCTGGCGCTGATCACTCACCGTGATAACGCGCAATATCGTGGCCGTGAACTGGTCGAGAAAATGAAAGAGCTGATCCCACGCCAGCAATTCGATATTGCGATCCAGGCGGCAATCGGCACGCATATCATCGCTCGTTCTACGGTGAAACAGCTGCGTAAAAACGTATTGGCCAAGTGCTATGGCGGCGACGTCAGCCGTAAGAAGAAGCTGCTGCAGAAGCAGAAAGACGGTAAAAAACGTATGAAGCAGGTGGGTAACGTTGAGTTGCCGCAGGAAGCGTTCCTGGCCATTCTGCACGTGGGTAAAGACGGTAAGTAAGAGCGAAAGCTCGCGTAACTAGGGAGTTTGCATGGCGAATATGTTTGCCTTGATCCTGGCGATTGCCACGTTGGTGACCGGGATCATCTGGTGCTTTGAGCGCTTTAAATGGGCGCCGGCACGCCGGGCGAAAATCGCGGCGGTCAATGCACAGGCGGCCGGTACGGTCGATGAAGCAGCCTTGGCGAAAGTGGCCAGGCAGCCAGGTTGGGTTGAAACCGGGGCTTCGGTGTTCCCGGTATTGCTGTTGGTGTTTGTGGTGCGTTCGTTTATTTACGAACCGTTCCAGATCCCTTCAGGCTCAATGATGCCGACGCTGTTGATTGGTGATTTCATTCTGGTGGAAAAATTTGCCTATGGCATAAAGGATCCGATCACCCAGACCACGCTAATTGAAACCGGTCATCCCAAGCGCGGCGATATTGCGGTATTTAAATATCCGCGTGACACCAAACTGGATTATATCAAACGCGTGATTGGCGTACCGGGCGACCGAGTGACCTATGATCCGGTGAATAAGCGTGTGACGGTGCAAGAGTCCTGTAATAGTGGCCAGGCGTGCGATACCGCACTGGCGGTCACTTACAGCGATATGCAACCGAGCGATTTTGTGCAGATGTTTACCCGTAGCGGCATGGGCGAAGCCAGCAACGGTTTCTTCCAGATCCCACTGAACGAAAACGTGCCACAGGGCGGTCTTCGCCTGGGTGAGCGTAAGGAAACGCTGGGTAACGTGACTCACCGTATTCTGACCGTGCCCGGCGCACAGGATCAGATCGGTGCTTACTATCAGCAAGCAGGTCAGCAGTTGGCCGAGTGGGTAGTGCCAGCCGGCCATTACTTTATGATGGGCGATAACCGCGATAATAGCGCAGACAGCCGTTATTGGGGATTCGTACCTGAGAAGAATCTGGTGGGTAAAGCCACGGCGATCTGGATGAGTTTTGAAAAGCAGGAAGGTGAATGGCCAACGGGCGTCAGATTGAGCCGTATCGGCGGTATTCACTAATAGCGTTTTGCAAACTGCAGTTTATAGGGCGAATTATAGGGCGAAGTTCCCTATGGATTTCGAGCTGGCCGCTCTAGCGCATCCATGCGCTCGCGGCATTTGTACATCCCTGTACGGCACAGCTCAGGCGACAGGCTATCTCGTCCCAGGAGCTTACTTTTGGTTAAGTGACTGGGGTGAGATAGTGCAGGTAACAACGCTGCAGCTTGAAAGACGACGGGAAAAACGCAGCATTATATTTCCACTCGTTGTAGAATAGCCCCTCGAGCGATAAAAGTTGGCCCCTTTGGGCGCCACTGCAAACGAAACAGCTTTGGATTGGCTTTTGGCAAAGCAGGCCTGTTCCGTATGCTGCAAGTTTTTGACGCATTCTTGATCTATTGGTAACTCATGAACCCCATCGTAATAAACAGGCT
>NZ_JBKJYW010000532.1:0-9635 GCF_046715635.1 Serratia sp. (in: enterobacteria) | reverse complement strand
AAAGCATTGTGCTGGACGGCCTGAAACGCCAATACGACGAGCGGCTGGTGCTGTTGATCCCACGCATCAAGTCTGGCAACCCGGAGCAGTTGGAAAAAGTGTTACGCCAACAGATCAAGCAGCATGGGGCAACACCGTTGCTTAACAGCACGCTGGGTCAGTTACTGATGAAGCATGGTGAATGGCAGCAAGCCAGCGATGCGTTCCATGCGGCACTGCAACAGCGGCCAGATGCGTATGACTATGCCTGGCTGGCAGATGCGTTGGATAAACTGCACCGCAGCGATGAAGCCACACAGATGCGCCGTGAAGGTCTGATGTTAACGCTCAAGCAAAACGGCGAGTAACAACGTCGGTTGGCTTGTCAGGGCTCAGCATACCGTGCTGGGCCTTTTTTTTGCCCGAAACTTTCCTTGGGGCAAAAAAAAACACTTGCCGCGTGACAAGTGTATAAATGAAGCAATCAGGTCTAGGACAACTGGGGTGGTGCCTCACTCAACGTTTTGCCCGGAGTGTGATGAAGCCGTTGCAAGCAACCCTTTCATCGTTCAGGTGGGCAATAGGCACCTTAAAATCGGCTCTGCATCATTCCTGGGTTTATGAGGCCTAAGGCGAACATAAGAAGTGGAATGAGCATCTACGGTAGAGATATTGCACTTCGCGTGCCAACGTTTGACTAATAAATGCCAACAAGCAAAAAATAAACTCATCATATTGAATTTAAAAGATTTAAAATAATTCCCACTACACCCTCTGATTTTTCCCGTCTATTCGCTGCGATTTACCCCGCTACGGCTCCTGTCGCCTTAAAACGACGGGTTACAGACAATTCTTTTTTATTGATTAAAATCATTAGGTTAAATGTCTCAAACTGACGACAAAGCGCATGCTCATCAAGGGCAAAAGGAGACAACCTGAAATTTCGCCGGGTTTGCCGAGAGGAAGCCGCCCGATACAACGGCCCACCTTAAAGTAAAACGCTGGTTTAATATTTTTGCGAGTTGCATCACAAAATACTTGATCGATTTGGCGGCCAGGCGTAGCCTATTTGTGTGACGTGAATCACACTATTAATAACTCTCTGGGGACTGCCACCATGAAACTGATTAATAAAATCATCACCGTTTTCAACAACGTAGACTTCTCATTCGGTACTATTAACCTCTGATTGCCTACGTAACTTCTGCTTGAAATAAAACGACTGTTATCTGGGGCGATGCTGGCATGAAGCCGATATGCTCCAGAAGTCGTTGCGTTGTTTATCCTCCATTTTGCACCCTGCCATTTTTCCAGCGCTTATCTCTGCTTCCTTCTGATCATTCCCTTGTAAGGCCAGCTCTAAAGTCGTCTGCTTCCCCTCACCCCAACCCTCTCCCAAAGGGCGAGGGGGCTGCCCTGAGCCCTTGATTAGCTCGTGCGGCTTCGGAAAGTGATGTAAGAAGGAGAGAGGCAAGGTATTACACAGAGAAATCAACGAGTTCTATCGGTCCCCTCCCTGTGAGAGAGGGTTAGGGTGAGGGGCCAGCACGATATCTCAGGTATCGGACGCCCACCCTTTCCGCCAATATAAAAAGCAAAAAACCCGCTCATTGCTGAACGGGCTACACAAATTCCAGACGTAAAAAAACCT
Organism: Serratia sp. (in: enterobacteria); assembly: GCF_046715635.1. Taxonomy (GTDB): domain Bacteria; phylum Pseudomonadota; class Gammaproteobacteria; order Enterobacterales; family Enterobacteriaceae; genus Chania. The sequence continues at coordinate 8,005 of NZ_JBKJYW010000532.1, read as the reverse complement.
GCTTAAAAAAGCAGGTTTCTTTGAAATTGGTCGGCGAGAGAGGATTCGAACCTCCGACCCACTGGTCCCAAACCAGTTGCGCTACCAAGCTGCGCTACTCGCCGATTTCTTGTTGCTGATACTACTGAACTTTCCAGCCTATGTCTATGTAAATATTAAATTTATCAGACATTTTGTGTGTGGTGCGAAGAGAGGGACTTGAACCCTCACGTCCGTAAGAACACTAACACCTGAAGCTAGCGCGTCTACCAATTCCGCCACCTTCGCACTGTCACAAAACAGCTTTCAATTCTTTTACTTTACCCTAGGTAAAGTGGGGTGGCTAATGGGGCTCGAACCCACGACAACTGGAATCACAATCCAGGGCTCTACCAACTGAGCTATAGCCACCATAACTACTTTATCTACTGCTTACTTCACGCGGTAATCATACCACCGCAGCTCCTGCGCACAAAATTAATGGCGCGCCCGACAGGATTCGAACCTGAGACCTCTGCCTCCGGAGGGCAGCGCTCTATCCAGCTGAGCTACGGGCGCGTAGCGCCGTTGCGGGTGGGGATACTACGGTTTTATGCCCATCCTGTCTAGTGCTTTTTCTCAGAAATGTTGTGTTCGCTGACCCTTTGCTCACTCTTGCAGCAGAAAGGGCCCGGCAAGGCCCTTTTCTTAAGGTTAGCGCTGACTTTCTGTCCGCTTTTCAGGCTGATGATGAACTTTGTGCATACCGAAGGCAAAGTAGCACAGGCTCACCACAGCCAGGAAAATCATCCCCACCAGCAACGAAATCCGCGTATCTGGGTTGATCCCCATGCCAACCAGCACACAAAGCAGAAAAGCGATGGTCAGGTAGTTCACGTAAGGGAACATAAACGACTTGAAGCTATGGGTCTTCATCGCTTCTTTATGGGCACGGCGGAAATAGATCTGGCTAATCAGCACCACAAACCACGGCATCATACCCGGCAGCACGCTGGCGCTGTAGACATAGACGAACACCTGCTGAGGATTGGGGATAACGTAGTTCAGCGCAGAGCCTACCAACAGGCACAAGATGGTAATGGCAATGCAGTTGACCGGCACACCGCTGGCAGAAAGCCTGGTCAATGCCGCTGGCAGTTGGCGGTTCTTGGCCAGGGCATAGAGCATGCGGCCACCGCTATACATGCCGCTGTTGCAGCCGGAGAGCGCGGCAGTCAGCACCACAAAGTTGATGATACCGGCGGCGGCCACGATCCCAATCTTGGCAAAGGTCAGCACAAACGGGCTACCAGCGGTGCCGATACCGTTCCACGGGAAGATGGTGACAATGACAAAGATGGCACCGACATAGAAAATCAGGATGCGCCACAGGATGTTGTTGATCGCACGTTTGAGCGTCACTTGGGGGTTCTTGGCTTCCCCGGCGGTAATGCCGACCAGTTCAACCCCCTGGTAAGAGGCCACCACGATACACAGCGCAAACAGGAAGCCTTTCCAGCCACCGGCAAAGAAGCCGCCGTGGGCCGTCAGGTTGGCAAACCCGGTCGGTTGCCCACCGTTACCGAAGCCGAAGAAGATCACCCCCAGCCCCACCAGGATCATCACGATAATGGTGGTGACCTTAATCATGGCAAACCAGAACTCCAGCTCACCGTACAGGCGCACCGCCGCCAGGTTGGCTAACGCGACCATGGCGACCGCGATTAACGCAGGCAGCCACTGCGGTATCTCTGGGAACCAGAACTGCACATAGACGCCGATAGCCGTGATTTCCGATATCCCCACCGCGAGCCACATAAACCAATAGCCCCAAGCGGTGAGATAGCCGAAAAAGGGGCTCATGTATTTGTGCGCATAAACGGCAAAAGAGCCCGCTACCGGCTCGAGGAACAACATCTCGCCCATCGAACGCATGATGAAGAACACAACAGGCCGGCGATGATATAGGCCAGCAGCACCGAAGGCCCGGCCCATTTCAACGTACTGGCCGACCCCATAAACAGCCCCACGCCGATCGTCCCACCCAGGGCGATCAGCTCTATATGTCGCGCTTCTAACCCGCGATGTAAACCTTGTGGTTTTTCTTTGCTTGCCATACATCCTCAGTCATATTTTTTTATGATGTTGTTTGCCAGCCGATCGGTGCCGGTCATTATTGTTTTTTTACCCGTTGAGTGTAATTCATCCTCCAGCAGACAAAACGCCACGTAACGAGCAATCCGCACAATTTAGTGACGGGGCAAGTGCCGCTGAGGCCTGGGGAAATTTTCGGGCGTTATGGTTTCGCATTTTGCTGCTATAAGCAAACCGCGAATTAAAACCATATGGAATAAGTGAAGGAGGAATGATTGATCGAGGTTATAGCGTTGACCACGTTATGGCCGATAGAGGGATTATTTGGGCAAAACAGACGCTGGAGCAACGCAGGGAGCTGCTCCAGCCGAAGGATCACATCTTGCCGGTGTAGTAATAGCCGACAAACTTGAGTAACCGAAGTTGGCGGCGAATACGGCTTGGCTGGCTGAGCAGGCGGTAAAGCCACTCCAGGCCAAGATTCTGCCACGCCTTGGGCGCACGCTTCACATGGCCGGTAAACACGTCATAGGTGCCGCCTACCCCCATATACAGCGCCTGTGGATGCACCTTGCGGCAATCCCGCATCAGAATTTCCTGCTTGGGCGATCCCATCGCTACCGTCACGATAGCCGCGCCGCTGGCACGAATGCGTTCAAACAAGGCATCCCGCTGTTCCGGCTTGAAGTAGCCATCCTGGCTGCCTACCAGATTCACATTCCACTGGCTACGCAGCTTCTGCTCGGTCTCTGCCAGCACCGAAGGTTTGCCGCCAACCAGAAACACCGGCGTGCCTTCCTGCCCGGCGCGCTGCATCATGGCCTCCCACAGATCGGCCCCGGCCACGCGGGACACCTCAGCACCAGGATACTTGCGGCGGATGGAGCGCACCATGCTGATCCCGTCGGCATATTTGTATTCCGCCTCATCCAACAGGGCATGCAGCGCTGGATCGGTTTCCGCGTTGAGGATTTTCTCGGCGTTCATCGCCACCAGCGTGCCTTGTTTAACCCTGCCACCGTCAAACAGAAAATCCATGCACTGTGCCATATCGCGAAAGCCCCACAGACTGAAACCGCGTAGCTCATACTTGGGAACCGAAATGTTTGCTTCCATCGTCACTGTTACCTTGTTACAAGGGAGTTGGCAACGGGGGCCAACGCACGCTTGCGCATTATTCGAGTCTTGATAAGACCGGCAGCATCAAACAGCCAGTAGAGTAATTTTGCCAATACCAGGCAAGCACCAAAAATGATACAGAAGAACACCACGCGCGAGACAAAGGAATCGACCCCCTCACGCGCCAGTACGATGATATTGAACACCGCACCAAAACAGAACCCTTGCAAAATCGCCGCCTTAAAGCGGTTCTGCTCGCTTTTTCCCAGCTCATACAGCCAGTCGAACCACTTGATGATCAGGCCCACCACAATGGCGCCCAGCGGGATAAACAGCACTCCCCCCATCACCACCAGCGAACCAATCAGCGTCGGGGAAATCGCCAGCCCGGAGTGGTTGTCCAGCACCTCCCAGGTAAAGTAGTTGGCGGTATTCAGCACCAGATCCGGCCGCCCCGGCCACAGCCAGGCAGGGATAAAGACATAGAAATCACGCACGATCGGGGCCAGCCCCTGGAAATCGATCTTGTCGTAATTTTGCAGCAGCAGCCCCAGATTCTCCCACGGCGAGAAGGTATCACGGGTCAGATACAGGAAAGTGTAGAACGCTTCCGGGCCGCTGACATCCAGGCTATAGCGTTTCAACGCCAGCCAGAACATGCCGACGATGCCGAACACCCCGGCAGCTACCAGCATCCATAACGAGATCCAGCCACGCACAATGCCGATAAACAGGAATAGTGCGAAAGCGATGATGATGTTGGCACGGGTGCCGCCCACGATCACGTAGGTCAGAATGCCAAACGCCACCGTGGCCGCCAGGAAGAAGAACCAGGCACGCAGATCCTGCTTAAGGAAATAGACCACCAGCATCGCCGGGATAAAGAAGTAGAAGAAGCGCTTGAGCGCCACCCCGGAGACATCGCTGGAGAAAATCTGGCTGTAGGAGTTGAGCTTGAACAGCAGGAAACCGTTCTGCATGAAGAAGATGCCAACGGTGCCGATCGCCACCAGCGCCAGCAGTATCCAGGTGATATGGGTCTCTACCCGGTTCATGGTGAACACCGGCTTATGCGGCTGGCTGCTGCGCTTACGCAGCCGCGTCTTGTAGCTGACGTAGTAAATCGCGTAGAAGGCGGTGGCGGAAAGAATGGCGTACAACAGGAACTCTACCGGCACCACGGCCACGTCAAACTGGAACACCAGCAGGCAGGTCAGCGGGAAGCCAAAGTAAAACGTCAGCAGATAGAGCAAGGAAAAGAAGACGTTAAAATTGAAGCGGACGCGTCGAAACTCCTGATAGGTCAGGGTCAGCACAAACAGCGCCCCGATCAGATAGACGACAAACAGCCCACCAAACTGTGCCAGCGTCATGGATTTTCTCCCGCCGCCAGCGCCAATGCCTGCTGCCAGCCATCAACATAGTTCGGATTGAAAAAGGCGATGGACTGTTTATCAAGCGTTGCCAGTTGGCGCTGTGATTCGCGCACCACCGCTTCATCCAGCGAATCACCATAGAACAGCACCGGCAGATGCTGCTCGGCCAGGTCTTGCCAGAACGGGTTCTTGCGGCTGAGCACAAAAGGCACGCCAAACTGGATCAACAGGCACAGCGTGCCGATACCCTGCTGGCGGTCGAAAATAAAGTAGCCGAGATCGCACTCACGCAGGATATTGAGATAATCGTCAAACGCCACCTGCTGGGTCAGCAATTGCAGGTTCTGCTCGGAGAACAACTTCAGGCCTGCCGCACGTACTTGGGCAATATAGGCGTCGTTATTGGCCGGATAGCCCATCGGCAAAATCACCCGCACCTTGGCACCAAATTGCTGATGGATCGCCTGCAACGCCTCGATATGGCGGTTGGTGGTATCACCAGAGTTGCCGACCAGGATGGTCATCGGCCCGGCCAGGTTCTTTTCGACTTCAATGCCCGTCAAAGCCGGGTCCATCCGCGTCGGGAAATACAGCAGCGAAGCCGGAACCCGCGCATGCCGCTGCTGGTAGTGGATCAGGTCGCCTCGAGTGGCAAACACGTGGCCAACCCGCCCTTGAGCGATCCGGCGCAGCACGTAGAACAGGCGGTATTTCCAACTGGTGGCGTTTTCATACAGATCGGCCCCCCAGATATGCCAACTCACCTGGCGCGGCTTGATTTTGCCACTCAGCAAGGCCAGCCACAGCGCCGCGTTAAACTGGCCATGCAGGAACAGGCGGGTGTCACGGTTGGCCTTGGCACGGGCAATCACTGCCTCAGCCAAGCTCTTTTTGCCTGGGAAAGCCTCGATGGTCAGCTTGGGAAAGTGGCCCAACGCGGCCACGTCTTTGGCTGCCACCATGAAATGACACGTTTGTTCAGCGGGCAGACGTTCGGCCAGCACGTCATTAAAGAAGCGCAGCACCGTCTGATTATGATGCGGGATATCAGATCCCAGTACGTGGATCAGTATGCTCATACTCGTCTACGATAAAGAATAAATACGCAGCTACAGAGCGCGAAATACACGATGTAGGTTGCCATATAGGCCTGTGCCGCCCCTAATGCGCCGTGCAGCGGGATCAGCCAGTGCGAGAACAGCGTCAGCAAGGTGAACTGGCTGACCTCCGCCAGAATATAAAAACGTAACGACGCTTTGGCGATCACCAGGTAGCCGAAGACGTAGGCCCCGACTTTCAGCACGTCCCCCACCAGTTGCCAGGCAAACAGATCGCGCATGGCAACGAACTTCTCAGAGAACAGCAGCCAGATGGCGAAGTCACGCAGCAGCCAGACGGTAAAGCTGGCAGCGGCAACCGCAGGCAGCACAAACTTCAGCGAACGCACGATCTCCCGCGAGATGGCGCTTTTCTCTTGCAGGCGCGATAACGTCGGCAACAGGTAAACGGTGAACGAAGCGGTAATAAACTGCAGGTAGGCATCGGAGATACTGCTCACCCCTTGCCAGATCCCCACTTCATCCCAGCCGTAATGTTCTGCCAGCAGGTTACGCATCATTACATAGGCGACCGGCAAGGTCACGGAGGTGATCAGCGCCATCAGGGTAAACTTACCGAGATGGCTGGCCAGCGCCTTATCCCAGGCCAGCGCCAGATAGCGCAGCGGCAGCGCCTTACGCCGCCACAGCATGAAACCGGCAGGCAACACCACCAGGGCAGGAACCAGGGCCAGCCCGGCCAGCGCGCCTTCATAACCGCCCAGCTTAAAGCATAGCGTAAAGGCCACCACGCCGATCAGGCTACCGGCGATCACCGCTAGGGCGTTGCCCATCGCATCGCGATAACCTTTGAGGATCGCCAGGAACAGGTTGGCGTAGGCTATCCCCATCTGGATAAACGCGACCGCCCGCACCACGTTCACATAGTCGCCATGGCCAAACAGCCCACGGCTGATCGGCTCGGCAGCAAACAGGAACACCAGCGCCAGCAGGGTTGAGAAGCCCAGCACGATACTGGATGCGGTACCCACCGCCATCCGCAACCGTTGCGGATCCTGATGGTATTGCGCCACATACTTGGTGATACCGTTAAAAATCCCGGCACCCGACAGCACGCCCAGCACGGTGATCAACTGACGGAAGTTACCCGCCTGCCCGACCCCGCTGGGGCCGAAGGCCACCGCCAGCATTTTTACCACCAACAACCCCACGCCGATCTTGATCAGCGTGGAGCCAGCAGTCCAAATCGATGCTTTTGCCAGCGACATATCAGGCGAAGAAGCTCAGGATGGTATTGATCACCGTACGTTGATTGACGTCTGACATGTTAAAGAACAGCGGCAGACGTACCAGGCGCTCGCTCTCTTTGGTGGTGAAGCGGTCTTCGCCGGAGAAACGGCCAAACCTCTCACCCGCCGGGCAGGCATGCAGTGGGATGTAGTGGAACACCGACATGATTTCGGCTTCTTTCAGGTAGTCGATAAACGCGGTGCGATCCTGTACATCTTTCAGCTTGATATAGAACATATGGGCGTTATGCACGCAGTTGGCCGGGATGATCGGCAAGGCGATACGCCCCGCAGCCGCCAACGGTTTCAATGCATCGTAATAGTTCTGCCACAGCTTCAGGCGGCGCTGGTTGATCGTCTCGGCGGCTTCCAGCTGCGCCCACAGATAAGCGGCTTGCAGATCTGACATCAGGTAGCTGGAGCCAATATCGCGCCAGGTATATTTGTCCACCTGACCACGGAAGAACTGGCTGCGGTTAGTGCCTTTTTCACGGATCACTTCGGCACGATCGATCAGGGCCGGGTCGTTAATCAGCGTCGCGCCACCTTCACCGCCAGCGGTGTAGTTTTTGGTCTCATGGAAGCTGAAGCAGCCGATATGACCGATAGTCCCCAAGGCTTTGCCTTTATAGGTCGACATCACGCCCTGTGCAGCATCTTCTACCACCATCAGGTTGTACTTCTTCGCCAGCGCCATGATGGTGTCCATTTCGCAGGCCACGCCAGCGTAATGCACCGGTACGATGGCACGGGTTTTATCGGTGATCGCCGCTTCAATCTTGGTTTCATCGATGTTCATGGTGTCTGGACGCAGATCGACAAACACCATCACCGCCCCGCGCAGCACAAAGGCGTTAGCGGTGGATACGAAGGTGTAGCTCGGCATGATCACTTCATCACCCGGCTGGATATCCAGCAGGATGGCAGCCATTTCCAGTGACGCGGTGCAAGACGGCGTCAGCAACACTTTCGGGCAGCCGAAATGCTGTTCCATCCACTGCTGGCAGCGACGGGTAAAACCACCGTCACCACAGAGTTTGCCGCTGCTCATCGCAGCCTGCATATAATCGAGTTCCGTGCCAACAACCGGTGGAGCGTTAAATGGGATCAT
>NZ_JBKJYW010000531.1:0-10064 GCF_046715635.1 Serratia sp. (in: enterobacteria) | reverse complement strand
CAGGCCGTCCCTTTGCAGTGCCCGCAGTAGCAGGTTGTGTGAGCTGGAGCCTTTCTGGAAGGCTACTTTGTGGCCTTTCAACTCGGCGACGCTATGGATCGGACTATTTTCCGGCACCAGGATCACTTCCGCCTTGGGTTTTGGCGGCTCTACGCCGACGTACAGCAGATCGGCCCCGGCGGCTTGGGCAAAGATTGGCGGGATATCGCCGGTGCTGCCCAGATCGATGCTGCCGACGTTCAGCGCCTCTAGCATCTGTGGGCCCGCCGGGAATTCGATCCAGCTGATGTGGGTGGCAGGAAAGCGTTGTTCCAGCAACTGATGGGTTTTGGCCAACACCAGACTCACTGAACCTTTTTGGTAGCCGATACGAAACTGAGCAGGCGCGCTATCTTGTGCGACGGCAGCATTGGTCAGCGCCAGTGCCATGATGGCGGCCAGCGCACCGGCGTTAAGCCAACTGCGGAAAGAGAGTGGCATGATGATTTCCTTAGGCGGTTAGGTAGTTTGCTGGGTTAACAGAGAGGCGGCGGTGTTTAGCACCGGCGGTTTACGGCGGCTGAGCGCCAGATAAAAACTGTCCAACGCTTCGCTCAGGCGCGCGGCCACCCCATCGGATAGCTGGGCCTGTTCACCGTTAAGCACTATCTGGCCGTCATCGGCAAACACGCCGTGCAGCACTTCCTGGGCTTTCAGCGCCGTCAGCACCGGCTTTAACGCATAGTCCACCGCCAGCATATGGCCGATGGAGCCACCGGTGGCCAGCGGTAAAACCACTTTGTGCTCCAGCGCTCGTTCAGGAAGCAGGTCGAGTAAGGTTTTCAGTGCGCCAGAAAACGAGGCCTTATAAACCGGCGTGGCGATCAATAGGCCATCCGCAACGGCCAGTTGCGCGGCGAAGGCTTTAATATCAGGGCTGTTAAAATTGGCGCGCAGCAGGTCTTCCGCCTGGAAATCGTGCAGGGTATAGGGGACCACTTCCACCTGCTGCTGCTGTAGCCAGCGTTGGCTCAGTTGTAACAGCGCCGCCGAGCGTGAGGGGAGCCTTGGGCTGCCAGCCAGAGAAATAACGCGCATCGCCACTCCTTATATCAAAAAGTTATAAATGTTAAATTAATGTTCGTAAAGTGTTTTAAAGCTAACAGCAAAAGGGGGTGATTTTTAAATCTCTTTTTTTGATTTTGATATGCGTAAAGGGGGAAAAGCGGAGAAATCGCGCCATACAAGGGAAACGATTGCGCTAAACGCGCTTTTTTTGCCTTTAATCAATTCCAATTGGTGAGGGGATACCGGATAATACGCCCCCGGTCTACAGGCCTATCCTGCTGACTTGAGGCTGTCGCTAAATAACCGTTACACCAAAAGCTTGAGGCAGGTGGGAGTCATTGCAGGTTAGCCGACCGTTGAGCGCAGGGATGCGCGATACGAGCCCCCATGGACGGGTTCACGGCGTGTCGGCGTTCTGCATGACTTCCACCTGTTGCACCATTAGGTTCAGCGATTTGACTGCACCCTCAAGTCAGCAGGGTATCACCGGGAAATCAGGAGAGTACATGTACTACCCCATCGTCAGGAAAGCCTTGTTCCAGCTCGATCCCGAGCGCGCACACGAATTGACCTTCAGTCAACTGCGCCGTATTACCGGCACCCCACTAGAGTTTCTTATCCGTCAGTCGGTGCCGAGCAAGCCGGTGAGCTGTATGGGGCTCTCATTTAACAATCCGTTAGGTTTGGCTGCTGGTCTGGATAAAGACGGCGAGTGCATTGATGCCTTTGGCGCGATGGGCTTTGGCTTTGTTGAAGTGGGTACCGTTACGCCGCGTCCGCAAGCGGGCAATGATAAACCGCGTCTGTTTCGCCTGGTCCCGGCCGAAGGTTTGATCAACCGCATGGGGTTCAATAACCACGGCGTTGACAATCTGGTTGAAAACGTTAAAAAATCCCATTTTGGCGGCGTGCTGGGGATCAATATCGGCAAGAATAAAGACACGCCGGTCGAGCAGGGCAAAGACGATTATCTGATCTGTATGGATAAGGTTTATCCGTATGCCGGCTATATCGCGATTAATATTTCATCACCCAATACCCCAGGATTACGATCCTTACAGTATGGTGAAGCGCTGGACGATCTGCTAGCGGCGATAAAAAATAAGCAGGCCCAATTGCAGGCTCGCCATCACAAATATGTGCCGGTTGCGGTAAAGATCGCGCCGGATCTTTCAGAAGAAGAACTGATCCAAATAGCGGACAGTTTAGTTCGTCATAATATAGATGGGGTCATTGCCACCAATACTACCCTCGATCGTAAACTGGTTCAGGGGCTGAATCACTGCGACCAGGCGGGAGGGTTAAGTGGCCGCCCGGTACAGTTACGCAGTACCGAAGTGATCCGTCGTTTGTCGCAGGAGTTGCAAGGGCGCTTGCCGATTATCGGCGTTGGCGGAATTGATTCTCTGACGGCAGCGCGGGAAAAAATGGAGGCCGGGGCAACGTTGGTACAAATTTATTCCGGATTTATCTTCCACGGACCACGTTTGATTAAAGATATCGTTACCCATATCTAATATTTTGCCTTTCATTTTCGACCGGGGGTTTATTTCTGCCCCTGGCTCGTCTATATTTTGTTCGGTAGCGGAATTATCCGATGTTTAAGCAACTTTTCTGGTGATAAAATCGCCCTTTGCGTAATACTCGTTGGCATGTGGTGAGAAGGATAAACAATGAAGATAAAACCTGACGACAATTGGCGTTGGTATTTTGACGCTGAGCACGATCGACTGATGCTCGATTTAGCCAATGGTATGATCTTCCGTTCACGCTTTCCGGCAAAAATGCTGACCCCGGACGCCTTCGCTGAATGTGCGTTTTGCGTCGATGATGCGGCGCTTTATTTTGATTATGAAGAACAGTGCAAACAGATAAAGCTCAGCCATGAACAACGTGCCGAGTTGGTATTAAATGCGCTGGTAGCCTTTCGTTTTCTCAAACCGCTGATGCCCAAGAGCTGGCATTTTGCTCAGCAGCACTATCCGCTACGCCCTAAAAATGGTGAGTTGGCGGCGGTGAAGGTGATGGATAGCGGTGTCGAGGCGCGTTTGCTGGTGGTGGAAGCTGGGGATAATGCCAGCCTGTGCCTGCTGGCACAAAATCAGCTGACGTTGGCTGGGCGTACCATGGTGCTGGGGGATGCGATCAAAGTGATGCACGATCGCCTGAAACCTTGCGTCCCGGATGAACAGTCTGCCCCGGCTTACGACAGGGCAGTCTAAGCAGTCAGAGACTACGCCAGCTTCACATCGCTTTTAGGAATACAGCTGCAACAGAGGATGGTGCCGTTGGCGGCCACTGCGCTTTTCTTCAGCGGCGCAACCTCGCCCTCGACCAACGTTATCTTGCAACTGCCGCAGAGGCCAGCCCGGCAGGAGTAAGGAATGCGAATGCCTTGCTGCTCCAACTGCTCTAACAAGATCTGCTGGTTATTACCGGCAAACACCTTTCCTTGATACTCAATGCTCACGCTGGTGGTGCTGTCCTGCGGTGCCTGCAGGCTTTCGACGACCTTGCCTGCCCCGTAAGGCCGCGGCGGTTTGGTTGACAACACTTCAACGCTATCGCCGACGCGGATAATACCGCTGTTACGGGCAATCATGTTTTGACCAAAGTCGACGTCGCCATTGTCGGCGGTGCGGAACTGTTGCAGCGTACTCAACGGCTCGCCGCTCGGATGTTTGCGACCACGCTCGATGCTGACCGTAGTCAATACGCAGCGGCTGCAAGGTTTTACCAGATCGAACATCACGTCGCCGACACGGATCACCTGCCAACCATCTTCTGCCCAGGCCGGGCTGCCGGTCACCACCAGGTTTGGGCGGAACTGCTCCAGCCTGATGCTGCTTGGGCAACGTCGCTGCAGATCCTGGAACGAGGCTTCATTAATCAGCAGATAAGGATAACCGTCGGCAAAGGAGAGCGGAATTTCAGGGTGCTTTTTTACTCGACGGGTTAATTCAGGTCCAACCCAGCGCAGCTGTACCTCACGCTGAAAATAACCGCTCAGCCAGCTATTGATTGCCACTGGTGCGATCAACGCGGTGAAATGGTTGCCCCACACCTCGGTCGGCTGCGCATCGGGGGCGAAGTCAATAAAGCGGATCGTCGCGCTTTCACCGTCCGGTGCGGTCAGAAACAGACCATCGGCTAACAACGCCGGAGTAAACAGCACGATCTGCGGGTATTGGCGGGCGGTGATGAAGGTTCCGTCTGGCTCGGTGATCATAAAAGAGCGATCAAAAGCCAGGCCATGGCTGGCCACCTGGGCGTGAGAAAGCTGCAAACCCCGTAGTGATTTGACCGGATGAACGTAAAGTCGGGAGAGCGTGATCACCCCTGCCTCCGTGCGATAAATGAAATAGAAGGGAGCAACTTTATGACAAGCGGTCTGGATTAGCTATAATGCGCAACAATTTTCTTTTTGGTGATAAGCACGATATGAACACTCTGTTTGCCAGCACGGCGCGTGGACTGGAAGAACTGTTAAAAAGCGAACTGGAGCGGCTTGGCGCTCACTCCTGCAAAGTGGTGCAGGGGGGAGTACATTTTCAGGGTGACGATCGTCTTCTGTACCAAAGCTTGCTCTGGAGCCGCCTGGCTTCGCGTATTCTGTTGCCGCTGAATGAATTTCGCGTGCACAGCGATTTGGATCTGTACCTCGGTGTGCAGGCCATTGACTGGCCAACGATATTTGGCCTGGATAAAACCTTTGCCGTGCACTTCAGCGGCCTCAATGAAGAGATCCGCAATAGCCAATATGGCGCGTTGAAGGTCAAAGACGCCATTGTGGACAGCTTTACCCGCAAGCTCAACGATCGGCCAATGGTAGAGAAACAGCAGCCGGACATTCGCGTGAACGTTTTCCTGCAGCGTGATATGGCTAGCGTAGCGCTCGATCTGAGCGGTGAAGGTTTGCACCAGCGTGGCTATCGCGATCTTACCGGTCAGGCTCCGCTGAAGGAAAACCTGGCGGCGGCGATCGTCCAACGTTCCGGTTGGCAACCAGGGGCGCCGATGCTGGACCCGATGTGCGGTTCCGGCACGCTGTTGATCGAAGCGGCGATGATCGCTTCCGATCGTGCGCCTGGCTTGCATCGCCAACATTGGGGCTTTACTGCATGGAACGGCCATAATGCCGAACTATGGCGTGAAGTGATCACCGAAGCGCAGGTGCGGGCGAAACGGGGTCTACAAGAAACCCCGTCACGCTTCTTCGGCTCGGATATCGATCGCCGCGTCATCGAAATGGCGAAGGGGAACGCCCGCCGCGCTGGCGTGGCCGAATTGATCACCTTTAACATCAATGACGTCAGCAAACTGACCAATCCATTGCCAGAAGGCCCGGTAGGCACGGTGGTCAGTAACCCGCCCTATGGTGAACGCCTTGAGAGCGAACCGGCCCTGATTGCGCTGCACAATATGTTAGGGCGCATCATGAAGAGTCACTTTGGTGGCTGGCAGCTTTCGTTGTTCAGCGCCTCACCGGAACTGCTCAGTTGCCTGCAACTGCGCGCCGAGCGCCAGTTCAAGGCGAAAAACGGCCCGCTGGACTGCGTACAGAAAAACTACCAGTTGGCAGAAAACCCGCAAGGCGCCGGTGGCGTTCAGGTGGCTGAAGACTTTGCCAACCGCCTGCGCAAGAATCTGAAGAAGTTGGACAAATGGGCGAAGCAGCAAGGGATCGAGTGCTATCGCCTGTATGATGCCGATCTGCCAGACTATAACGTGGCGGTGGATCGCTATGGCAGTAAGGTGGTGGTACAGGAATACGCGCCACCGAAAACCATCGATGCACAGAAAGCCCGCCAGCGCCTGTTTGACGTGATTAACGCCACGTTGGCGGTGTTGGAGCTGCCTTCGAATCAGCTGATCCTGAAAACCCGTGAACGCCAGAAGGGCAAGAATCAGTATGAGAAACTGGCCCAGAAGGGCGAATTCCTGCTGGTCGAAGAGTTCAATGCCAAGCTGTGGGTCAACCTGACGGATTATCTCGATACCGGGTTGTTCCTCGATCACCGCATCGCTCGCCGTATGCTGGGTGAGATGAGCAAAGGCAAAGACTTCCTCAACCTGTTTGCCTACACCGGTACTGCCAGCGTGCATGCCGGGTTGGGGGGCGCACGCAGCACCACCACGGTGGATATGTCGCGCACCTATCTGGAATGGGCGGAGAAGAACCTGCGGGTTAACGGCCTGACCGGTAGACAGCACCGCTTGATCCAGGCAGATTGCCTGTCCTGGCTGCACAATGCCGACGAACAGTTCGATGTGATCTTTATCGATCCGCCGACGTTCTCCAACTCCAAGCGGATGGAGAACACCTTTGACGTACAGCGCGACCATCTGGCGCTGATGAAAGATTTACAACGGATACTGCGCCGTAACGGGACCATCATGTTCTCCAACAACAAACGCGGTTTCCAGATGGATCTGGCAGGTCTGAACGCACTGGGTCTGGAGGCGAAAGAAATTACCGCCAAGACGCAGTCAGAAGACTTTGCCCGTAACCGTCAGATCCACAACTGCTGGCTGGTCACCCACGCCGGCGAAGGAAAATAATTACCATGTCGTTAATCAGCATGTCCGGTGCCTGGCTCTCTTTCAGCGATGCACCTTTGTTAGACAACACCGAAATTCATATTGAAGACAATGAACGCGTCTGCCTGGTTGGGCGCAACGGGGCCGGTAAATCGACCCTGCTGAAGATCCTCGGTAAAGAGATCCCATTGGACGATGGGCGCATCATTTACGAGCAGGATCTGATTGTGGCGCGTTTGCAGCAAGATCCCCCACGCAATATCGGCGGCACGGTGTTCGACTTTGTGGCCGAAGGCGTGGCCGAGCAGGCGGAACACCTGAAGGCGTATCACGCTATCTCGCACCAGGTAGAGTTGGATCCGAGTGAAAAGAACCTGACGCGTATGGCGCAGGTCATGGAAATCCTCGATCACCAGGGCCTATGGCAGCTAGACAGCCGTATCAGTGAAGTCCTGTTGCAACTGGGCCTGAACGGCGATGCGGAACTCTCCTCCCTTTCCGGTGGTTGGCTGCGCAAAGCGGCTCTGGGCCGGGCGTTGGTCAGTTCCCCGCGCGTGTTGCTGCTTGATGAACCTACCAACCACCTGGATATCACCACCATCGACTGGCTGGAAGGGTTCCTGAAAGAGTTCCAGGGCAGTATCGTCTTCATCTCACACGACCGTTCGTTTATCCGCAATATGGCCACGCGCATTGTCGATCTCGATCGCGGCAAGCTGGTGTCATGGCCAGGCAACTACGAGCTGTATCTGGAAAGCAAAGAAGAAGCGCTGCGGGTCGAAGAACTGCAAAATGCTGAATTTGACCGCAAACTGGCGCAGGAAGAAGTTTGGATCCGTCAGGGCATCAAGGCACGTCGTACACGTAACGAAGGCCGGGTGCGTGCTCTGAAGGCGTTACGTAACGAGCGTTCACAGCGTCGTGAAGTCATGGGCACCGCCAAGATGCAGGTGGAAGAGGCGGTACGTTCGGGCAAGATTGTGTTCGAAATGGAAGACGTCTCTTACCGGATTGGTGAAAAAGTACTGGTACAGGGCTTCAGCGCCCAAGTGCAGCGCGGGGATAAAATCGCACTGGTGGGGCCAAACGGCTGTGGTAAAACCACCTTGCTGAAATTGATGCTCGGTCAACTGAAAGCCGACAGCGGGCGTGTGCACTGCGGCACCAAGCTGGAAGTGGCTTACTTTGACCAGCACCGCGCCGAGCTGGATCCAGAACGCACAGTGATGGACAACCTGGCGGAAGGCAAGCAGGAAGTGATGGTCAATGGCCGTTCGCGCCATGTGCTGGGCTACCTACAGGACTTCCTGTTCCACCCTAAACGGGCAATGACGCCGGTCAAAGCGTTGTCGGGCGGGGAGCGTAACCGCCTACTGCTGGCTAAATTATTCCTCAAGCCAAGCAATTTGCTGATCCTCGATGAACCCACCAACGATCTGGACGTTGAAACGCTGGAACTGTTGGAAGAGATGATCGATAGCTACCAGGGCACCGTATTGCTGGTGAGCCACGATCGTCAGTTTGTTGATAACTCCGTCACCGAATGCTGGATTTTCGAAGGCAATGGCGTGATCGACACTTACGTCGGGGGCTACTACGATGCACACCATCAGCGTGCCACCGCCAAGCCGATCCGCACGGTAGCCACCAGCCAAACCAAGGCGGCGGTGGAGAAAAAAACCGAGCAGCCTAAGAAATCAGCAGCCAAACTGAGTTATAACCTGCTGCGTGAACTGGAGCAGTTGCCACAGCGCCTTGAACAGCTGGAAATGGATATTGCAGCCTTGCAGGCACAGGTCAGCGATGCCGGGTTCTTCTCCCGCCCGCATAGCGAAACCCAGCAGGTACTGGCCGATCTTGCCACTGCGGAGCAGGCGTTGGAACAAGCCTTTGCCCGTTGGGAAGAGCTGGAAGCAATGAAAAACGGCTGATCGGTAACGGGTTGCCCGCATGCTGCTGCTGTGGGCAACCCAGGCTGTACCGATGAGCGACACGGTTAAGGAGGATAATGGTGTGTTCCCACGAAAGTCATAAGCAGCAGAGCCATGCGATGCATGGCGAGCGTCAACAGGATAACCTGATACTGTGCCCACAATGCGATATGCTGGTGGCGTTGCCGCCTTTGCTATCAGGCTCCAAGGCCGTTTGTCCCCGTTGTAAAACGACGCTCAGCGCCCGCTGGGCAGAACCGCGTAAACAGCCGATTGGCTTTGCCCTCAGCGCGTTATTCATGCTGGTGTTAGCCAATATCTTCCCGTTTATCAATATGCGCGTTGCCGGTCTGGGTAATGAAATCAAACTGATCCAAATTCCTCAGGTGATGGTGGCAGAAGACTATGCCAGCATGGCCACGCTGTTTATGGTGTTTGTGCAACTGATCCCGGCGTTTTGCATGTTGGCGATCGTTCTCTTGTGCGCCAGGGTGCGGTTGCCACGACAATGGAAGATCTGGATGGCCAAGGTGCTGTTTCAGTTGAAGACCTGGTGCATGGTCGAGATCTTCCTGGCTGGCGTACTGGTCAGCTTCGTCAAACTGATGGCTTATGGTGATATCGGCATTGGCTCCAGCTTTATCCCTTATTGTCTGTTTTGTGTGCTGCAGGTGCGGGCCTTCCAATGTGTCGATCGTCGCTGGCTGTGGCAGGATATTGAACCGGCCCCCTTGATTGAACGCCCGCTACAGGCTGGGCGCACCGGATTGCGTCAAGGCATTCGTTCCTGCTCCTGCTGTACGGCCATCCTGCCTGCACAACAGTCCAAATGCCCGCGTTGTCACACGGTAGGCTATGTACGCCGTCGTCACAGCCTGCAATGGACGATGGCGTTATTGGTCACCTCGATCATATTGTATATTCCGGCGATGCTGATGCCGATTATGATCACCGAGGCGTTGGGCAATAAAATGCCATCAACGGTCATGGCTGGGGTGGTGCTGCTATGGGGAGAAGGGTCCTATCCGGTGGCGATGGTGATTTTCATTGCCAGTATTATGGTGCCCTCGCTCAAGATGTTGGCTATTGGCTGGCTATGCCTGGATGCCAATGGCAAAGGCAAGGCCAATGCCGATAGCGAGCGTATGCATCTGATTTATGAAGTGGTGGAGTTTGTTGGCCGTTGGTCAATGATCGACGTGTTTGTGATCGCCGTGCTTTCGGCGTTGGTACGTATGGGACAGCTGATGAGTATTTATCCAGACATTGGTGCGCTACTGTTCGCCATGGTGGTCATTCTTACCATGTTTGCTGCTATGGCGTTTGATCCCCGTCTAACCTGGGATCGCGCAAATGAAACAATAAAAAAGGAGCCGCAAGGTGACGGAAAGTAATCATGGCGTCGCGGATGTTGAGAAGATCAAGCGCTGGTCGCCGGTGTGGATCATTCCCATTGTCACGGCGTTGATCGGTGCGTGGATCCTGTTTTATCACTTCAGCCATCAAGGGCCGCAAGTGACGTTGGTCACGACCTCCGCCGAAGGG
>NZ_JBKJYW010000530.1:0-4055 GCF_046715635.1 Serratia sp. (in: enterobacteria) | reverse complement strand
GGCTAGGGTGAGGGGCATCACTGTACGTGGGGAATTAACGATAGCCCTGATACACTTCCGCCACGCGTTTGAAGTACTCCGTCAGGTAATTAATACACACCTGCACCTTGAGCGGCAGCTTGTCTTTCTCGGTGTACAGTGCGTAAACCGGGCGGGGTTCCGAGTGGTAGCGCTTGAACAGGATCTCAATCTCACCGCGTTTGATCTCTTCAATTACCCACATCAGCGGCGCGTAAGCAATTCCGGCCCCGGCTTTTAGCCAGCGGATCATGGTTTGTGAATCGTTGGTCACGAAGCGCCCTTGGGGGGAAATGCGCGTGCTGATGCCTTCGGGTGCCATCAGTTCAAACTCACTGTCGGGTCGCACGCTGTATTCCAACCAGGAAAAATTCACCATATCCGCTGGCTTTTGCGGTGTGCCGTGCTGCGCAAGGTAGCTTTTGGCGGCGCAGACCACCATCGGCATTGAGCCCAGGCGTTTGGAAAACAGGCTGGAGTCCTGCAGTTCGCCAGTACGGATCACCACGTCCAAGCCATCGGCGATCAGATCCGGGGCCGGAATGCCGGTGACCAGGTTGACCGTCAAGCCAGGATACTCTTGCAGCATGTCGGCGGTCATGGTCGCCAGGACGTTTTGCGCCATGGTGGAGGAACTGCCGATACGCAGCGTGCCGATAGGCGTATTGTTCAGCGCATAAAGCTGCTCATGGACCTCGGTAGCCTCCTGCAGCATGCGGCGGCAGCCCTGATAGTAGATTTTACCGGCTTCGGTCAGGCCGATACTGCGCGTGCTACGGTTAAGCAGCTTCACCTGTAGATCATTTTCCAGTTTGGACACTGTCTGGCTGATGGATGAAACGCTCATATCGAGCTGGCGTGCCGCCGCGGTAAATGACCCGCATTCAACGACTTTGGCAAACACGGACATCCGTTTTAGTCTTTCCATTGTTCACTCTGGCTTAAAAGTGATTTAGATCACAGATTATTGATGAGTTGATAGTAAGCAGGCTAATATAACGCGTCGGGTGTAAAGATCTTCTGAACGCTTGAGCGTGGTCAGCTATGCCGCGGTATACTGCCGTGGCCGCACGATCCCTCCGGTTATCCATACATTCCCTCTCGCGGAAGCCTGCTGTTAGCTTAACCCTTTTTCAGGTTTGTGGCCTGGTCAACTGCCAGATCATAACGTTTGGCGTCCGTGCGCTAGAATGTAAATGGAATGTGAAATCAGCAGGGAAAACCCCGGTGCAGTAAACAATTAAGGATAAAGTGATGAGTTTGCTTCCGGTTATGGTCATTTTTGGACTGTCGTTCCCGCCGGTATTTTTTGAGCTGTTAGCGTCGTTGGCCCTGTTTTTCGTCATACGCCGCCTGTTGCAGCCGACCGGGATTTACGATTTTGTCTGGCATCCGGCGCTGTTCAATACCGCGCTGTATTGCTGTTTGTTTTATCTGATTTCGTGTCTTTTCGTTTGAGGCTGCTGTGAAAACTCTGTCATTAAAAATAATCCGCATCGCCATCACCTTGCTGCTGGTTCTACTGGCAGCCATCGCCGTGTTCAAGGCCTGGGCGTTTTACACCCAATCACCGTGGACGCGTGATGCCAAATTCACCGCCGACGTGGTGGCGATTGCCCCAGACGTCAGCGGTTTGCTGACTGACGTGCCGATCGCCGACAACCAACTGGTGCAACAGGGCCAGATCCTGATGGTGATCGACCAACCACGCTACCAACAGGCACTGGCCGAAGCCAACGCCGATGTGGCCTATTATCAGACGCTGGCGGCCGAGAAGAAGCGTGAGGCGGGCCGCCGTGTGCGCCTGGGGATCCAGGCGATGTCACAAGAAGAGATCGACCAATCCAATAACGTGCTGCAAACCGTACAGCATCAGTTGGCCAAGGCCATCGCCGTGCGCGATTTGGCGCAGTTGGATTTGGAACGGACCACGGTGCGTGCGCCAGCAGACGGTTGGGTCACCAACCTCAACGTCCACGCAGGGGAATTTATCACCCGTGGTTCTACGGCGGTGGCGCTGGTGAAGAAAAACAGTTTCTATGTCATCGCCTATCTGGAAGAAACCAAGCTTGAAGGGCTGAGCAAAGGCGACCGTGCCGAGATCACCCCACTGGGCAGCAACCGCATTATGCACGGCACCGTCGATAGCCTGGCTGCGGCGGTGAATAACAGCAGCAGCACCCCAAACAGCAAGGGGCTGGCGTCGATCGACAGCAACCTGGAGTGGGTACGTCTGGCACAGCGCGTGCCAGTGAAAATCATGTTGGATGAGAAAGATCAGCAACACTCTTACCCGGCAGGGACCACCGCGACCGTGGTCATTACCGGTAAGAGCGATCGTAGCGTCGACAGCGGTTCGCCGTTTATCCGGCTGATGCATCGGTTACGTGAGTTCGGCTAATGAACAGCCCAACCTTTCTCCGGCTGCGGTTTGCCTGCAAGCTCAGCTTTGCGATCGTCTTCGCCCTGTTTGTCGGTTTTCACCTCAATCTGGAAACCCCGCGCTGGTCAGTGCTGACGGCGGCCATTGTGGCTGCTGGCCCGGCCTTTGCCGCTGGAGGGGAACCTTTCTCTGGCGCGATCCGCTATCGTGGCTGGCTGCGTATTATCGGCACCTTTATCGGCTGTTTTGTCGGTTTGCTGATTATCGTTACCTGCGCCCGTGCACCGGTAGTGATGCTGATGCTTTGTTGCGTCTGGCTGGGGGTCTGTACCTGGATCTCCTCGCTGGTGAAGGTCGAAAACTCCTATGCCTGGGGGCTGGCGGGCTACACCGCACTGATTATCATCGTCACCTCCGCAACCACTACAACCACCATAACCTCACTGTTGGACGCGCCACAGTTCGCCGTAGAGCGCTGTAGCGAGATCGTGCTCGGTATTCTCAGTGCGATACTGGCCGATCTGCTGTTTTCCCCGCGTTCGATCAAACAGGATATCGATCGTGCGGTGGATCAACTGCTGGTGGGGCAGTACAAGCTGATGCAAATGTGTATCAGCGATGCCGGCAAAGAGGATATCGACCGCGCCTGGAGCGATCTGGTAAAAAGCACCACCGCCATCAACGGGATGCGTAGCAACCTGATGTTGGAATCGTCACGTTGGCAGCGGGTTAACAGCCGCTTGTATGCGTTACATACGCTTTCGCTGACGTTG
Organism: Serratia sp. (in: enterobacteria); assembly: GCF_046715635.1. Lineage (GTDB taxonomy): Bacteria > Pseudomonadota > Gammaproteobacteria > Enterobacterales > Enterobacteriaceae > Chania. Next base: position 881 of record NZ_JBKJYW010000530.1, on the reverse strand, counting down.
ATCACTCAGGCCTGTGAAACCTACCTGATTTTGCTCAATCACCCGGATGCGGTGAAGGAAAATATCCGTGAGCTGCTGATGGTGCCGGCGGAAACCGCGCAGGAAGTCCATAAACGCCTGAAGTTGGTGCGCCAGGTGCTGGCAACCAACCGTAGCGATGAACATCTGCAAACGATCACCGGCTGGGTGGGCGCGGCGACGCGCTATCTATTGGTAGCAAAAGGTGTGCATACCAACAGCGGCATCAACGCGGTAGAAAACGAGATACTGGCCGGAGAGGTGGTGGTGAAAAGGCCGTCGGCAGAAGGCCACCACGCGATGATTAACGGGCTGCGAGCCTGGGCGGCGACCTCAATAGGCTGCCTGTTCTGGCTGTGGACCGGCTGGACGTCCGGCAGCGGTTGTATGGTAATGATCGCCGTCGTGACCGCATTGGCGATGCGTACGCCAAATCCAAAAATGATGGCGCTCGACTTCCTGCTGGGCGTGCTGGTGGCGTTGCCGCTTGGTGCGCTGTTTTATATGTTTATTCTGCCAGAGACCCAGCAAAGCATGTTCTTGCTGTGCCTGAGTCTGGGCATCATGTCCTTTGTCATCGGTATTGAAGTACAGAAACGCCGTTTGGGCTCGCTAGGCACCCTGGCAAGTACCATTAATATCATCGTGTTGAGCAACCCGATGAGTTTCCACGTCTCGTCATTTATCGACAGCGCCATCGGCCAGATTATCGGCTGCTTTGTGGCGATGATCGTGTTGTTCCTGATCCGTGATACCTCACGTGAACGCACTGGTCGCACGTTGATGAATCAGCTGGTCAGCAGTGCCGTTTCGGCGTTGACCACCAAGGCGGCGCGCCGTAAGGAAAACCATCTGCCCGCGCT
>NZ_JBKJYW010000529.1:0-6478 GCF_046715635.1 Serratia sp. (in: enterobacteria) | reverse complement strand
GAAGATGCGATTATCGGCTTTATTTTCTCCACCTTTTTCGCCGTCGGCCTGTTGATCATTTCGCTCAATCCCACTTCGGTGAACGTGCAGTCGATCATCTTCGGCAACATTCTCGGTATCGCAGATGAAGACGTGTTGCAGGTGGAGATTATTATCGGCGTTTCGTTGCTGATCTTATGCCTGGTGTGGAAAGACCTGCTGGCAGTATTTTTTGACGAAAACCACGCGGTATCAATTGGGCTTTCGCCATTAAAGCTGAAGATCCTGTTCTTTACCCTGCTTAGCGCCTGTACCGTGGCCGCGCTGCAAACCGTCGGTGCCATTCTGGTGATCGCCATGGTGATAACCCCCGGTGCCACCGCCTATCTGCTGACCGACCGTTTTGGCCGTCTGGTGATTATCGCCATCGCGATCGGTGCCTTGACCAGCGGCCTGGGTGCGTATATCAGCTTCTTCGTTGACGGGGCAACCGGCGGCGTGATCGTCACGCTGCAAACGCTGGTGTTCCTGGCGGCCTTCTTGTTCGCACCGAAGCACGGGCTGATAGCCTCAAAACGCCGCGTCACCCGTGGCAACTCTCCGGAGGGCAACTGATGGAATTCCTGTTGCAATGGCTCTCTGAGCCGTTCGCCTATCCCTTTATGCAGTGCGCCATCATCGCGGCCATCGTCACCGGCGTAGTTTGCGCCGTGCTGTCTTGTTATCTGGTGTTGAAAGGCTGGTCACTGATGGGTGATGCCATCTCTCACGCCGTGCTACCCGGTATTGTGCTGGCCTTTGTGTTCAGCATTCCGCTGGTGATTGGCGCGTTTCTTTCCGGTATTTTCTGCGCGGTCGCGACGGGCTATCTGAAAGAACACAGCCGGGTGAAAGAAGATACGGTGATGGGGATCGTATTCTCCGGCATGTTTGCCTTTGGATTGGTGCTGTTTGCCCGCATCGATACCGATCAACACCTCAGCCATATCCTGTTCGGCAATATGCTGGGGATCACCGACGGTGAGCTGCGGCAAACGTTGTGGATCGCCGGGATCACGCTGGCGATCGTACTGCTCAAGCGCCAGGACTTTATGCTCTACTGTTTCGATCCGAACCATGCGCGCGTCATTGGTCTGCCGGTGAAGTTACTGCACTACGGCTTACTGTGCCTGCTGGCGTTAACCATCGTGGCCTCGCTACAGGCGGTGGGGGTGATCCTGGTGATTGCGATGCTGATCGCTCCGGGGATCATTGCGTTTACCCTGTGCCGCAGCTTCAACCGGATGCTGATCGTCGCCACCATCGCTTCGGTTTTCTCCTGCGTGTTGGGGACGCTGATCAGTTTTCATATCGACGGCGCAACCGGGCCGTGTATCGTGATTGTGCAGGCGCTGCTGTTTGTCATTGCCCTGCTCTACAGCCACTTCAAACCCGTGCAACGCCACGAAATCACCGTAGTTAAAACCAACTCGTAGGCGCCGGATGCGGCGCCCGCTTATTGCTGCTGATAAATATCGGGCCGGGCGATCTGCCAGACAAAATCCTGCTTATTGACTGGCTGATAACCCACCTGTTGATACAGCTCCGGGGCACTGCTGGTTACCAACATAATGCGCCGCAGGCGTTGCAATACCGGATGCTCCAGCATGCAGGCCATCAACCATTTGGCCAGCCCCTGCCGCGTAAACTCGGGGATGACGAACACGTCACACAAATAGCCGAACGTGGTGTAGTCCGTCACCAACCGGGCAAAACCAATCTGCTGGCGTTGCAGATAGAGGCCAAAACACAGGCTGTTATCGATCGACTGCTGCACCGTTGCCAATGAGATCCCCTGCGCCCAGTTGGTGGTCGCCAAAAAAGCGTGGGTGACAGCCAGGTCCAACTCGCTTTTATCATTGTTGATACGAAATTCACCGCGCTGCCACTGCTGACTCGGCTCCATTCACCACTCCCATTGCAATTGATTGATGTCCCATTCAGCCGCCCTCACCCTAACCCTCTCCCCCAGGAGAGGGAACAGAATGTGCCACAGACTGACTCCTGCACCTGCCCACGGCTCCGCACAACTCCCTTGCCCTGTGGGAGAGGGTTGGGGTGAGGGGAAAATCCCTACTATGACGTTCCCCGCGTAAGAAGAAACCCAGTAAGTTAGCCAGAACCGAGCTGCATTAAGTATAAGCGTACTTAAATTAATCAATAGCGTATATACTTTGACCAGACACGCGGCGATGATATTTTCGTCAATAGATGGCGCAGCTGTGCGCCACATCGTGTTTTCGCAGCAGGAAAGACGCTAACCTAATGAAATCGCAGGCAACACAGAAGGGGATTACTATGTGGCAAGCCGTTAGCCGTCTGTTGAGTGAACATCTTGGCAGCGCAGAAATACGCGAAAGGACTGAACTGCCTGGGGGAGAGATCCACGCGGCGTGGCGCGTGAGTTACGGTGATAGCGAGGTGTTTGTAAAATGTGATACCCGGGAACTGCTGCCGATATTTACTGCGGAGGCCGATCAACTGGCCCTGCTGGCTCGCAGTAAGACCGTGCGCGTCCCCGAAGTGTATGGGGTTGGCAGCGATCGCGATTACAGTTTCCTGCTATTGGAGTATCAACCCCTTAAGCCGCTGGATGCGCACGGGGCGCACTGCCTCGGGCAACAACTGGCCCGCCTGCACCAGTGGAGCGAACAACCGCAGTTCGGCCTCGACTTCGATAACGATCTTTCCACCACGCCGCAACCCAACGCCTGGCAACGCCGCTGGGCAGAATTTTTTGCCGAGCAACGCATCGGCTGGCAGCTACAGCTGGCAGCGGAAAAGGGCATGACCTTCGGTGATATCGACGAAATTATCGACGTGGTGTATCTGCGGTTGCAACACCATCAGCCGCAGCCTTCCCTGCTGCACGGCGATCTGTGGCCTGCCAACTGTGCTCAGGCCGCCGATGGGCCTTTGCTGTTTGATCCAGCCTGTTACTGGGGCGACAGGGAATGTGATTTGGCGATGCTGCCGCTGTATCCTGATTTGCCCGCCCAGATTTATGACGGCTATCAAAGCGTGTGGCCGCTTGAGGCCGGTTTTATCGAACGTCAGCCGCTATATCAGCTTTATTACCTGCTAAACCGCAGCAACCTGTTTGGTGGCCAGCATCTGGTCATTGCCCAACGGGCCATCGACAAGCTGCTCCACCCAGAAACGCTGTAATAGAGGGGGCGCCACATGCGGCGCCCGTTAATTTCAGGTTTAGGCCACTCCGGCCATTTGCCCTAGCAGCTTGAGCACAAAATAAGCCACCACGGCGATCGCTACCGGCAAGATATACAGCGGGAAGTATTGCAGCAAAATGGTGTGGTGCGGCAACGTCACCCGCTCCTCCAATTGCGCACGCGTGTGCCCTTCGCTGCCCTTGGCCTGTTCCAGGATCATCTGATCTTCCAATCCCTCACGGATAAACTTCACCTGACGCGACATGCGCGCACCGGAGGTCTGCAATGCCAGGCCGACAAAAATCAGGAAATAGATGATGATAAACATCAGATTAGCGCCGCTGAACAGGCTCTTATCCACGTCCGGTACCGGTGAGTTGTACCAGAAAATATCCAGGAATGGCGTATTGAAGCGCACCATATCGACCATGACGTGGACAAAATCCAGCATCACTGCGTTGATCCCTCTGGACTTCTCACTGTGTTGATAAACAAAGCCCAGCAGTGAAACCAGCGTTGAAAGTAACGCCGGGATGAAAACGACCCATCCGAAAATGCGTTTCAGTATGGCAACGCGCCCAGCTTGTTGATACGTCATGTGTTCCCCTTGTAAGCGACGTAACCGTTGTTGCGCTAAGTCTACCTGTAGTTAACGAAACTCGCCCACCGTTTTCTTCGTCTTCCTGTCTGAATCCAGTGAGATCCAGCACTTTGAGAAAACACCCCGGGCCCGAAGGGTGCAGGTGTCTGAACAAAAATGATAGAGTGGCGAAAACATTTTCTTTTACTGGTGCTGCAGGAGTTAATTGTTAATGGCTTATTCGCAACGCATAGCAACCGCAATTTTTGATATGGACGGTCTACTGATCGACTCTGAGCCCCTGTGGTTACAGGCAGAAATGGACATCTTCAGCTCATTGGGGCTGGATCTGTCCGATCGTCACAAACTGCCGGATACGTTGGGTTTACGCATCGATCTGGTGGTGCGGATGTGGTTCCAGGCCATGCCGTGGCAAGGGCCTTCTCAGGAGGAAGTGGCTGGTCGCATTATCGAGCGGGCCATCGAACTGGTACGGGAAAAGCGCCCGCTGTTGCCTGGGGTGCAACAAGCGCTGGAACTGTGCCGTAGCCTGAGTCTGAATATCGGGTTAGCCTCCGCCTCCCCGCTACATATGCAGCAGCAGGTATTAAAGATGTTCGATCTGGAAAGCTATTTTGACCAGTTGGTTTCGGCCGAATACCTGCCGTACAGCAAACCTCACCCGGAAGTCTATCTGATCGCGGCCGAACGTCTGGGCAGCGACCCACAGCACTGTATTACGCTGGAAGACTCCTTCAACGGTATGATTGCCACCAAAGCGGCGCGTATGAAATCGATCGTGATCCCAGCACACGAATACAGCCAGGATCCGCGCTGGGCCTTGGCCGACCTTAAACTGCAAAGCCTCGAGCAGTTGACTGCCGCCCATCTGGCCTGATCTTGACGGCATCGGCCCTGTCGATGCCTTTCTCTCTCCCCGCGCCAGCAAAAATAAATAAAACACAGTTTCATTTTAATTGAATTAAGATACCATTCAAATTATGCTAGTCGCATAAAGAAAACACCGGGTGAATCGGTGACACTGTCACTGCCACGCAGTAGCCGTCGTAAGCCCGGTGCTTTCTTCCCTCACGGCAAGAGAGCAAAGCTATGATTTTGAATTCCTTCGACTTAACGGGCAAAGTGGCGCTGATCACTGGCTGCAATACCGGCCTGGGGCAAGGCATTGCGATTGGGTTGGCGCAGGCTGGTTGTGACATTATCGGCGTGAACCGCAGTCAGCCCCTTGAGACCATGAACAAAGTCAGCCAAACCGGGCGGCGGTTCCTGAACCTGAACGCCGATCTCGGCAGCATCGATGCTATCCCTTCACTGCTAGCCGCCGCCGTTGAGGTGTTTGGCAGGATCGATATCCTGGTGAACAACGCAGGGATTATCCGCCGTGAAGACGCCCTGAATTTCAGTGAACAAGACTGGGATGAGGTGATGGACGTCAATATCAAGACCCTGTTCTTTATGGCGCAAGCGGTAGCCAAACAGTTCATCAGCCAGGGCAGCGGCGGTAAAATTATCAATATTGCTTCAATGCTCTCTTTTCAAGGCGGCATTCGCGTGCCCTCTTACACCGCGTCGAAAAGCGCGGTACTCGGCATCACCCGGCTGTTAGCCAATGAATGGGCGCAATACCAGATTAACGTCAACGCCATTGCTCCGGGCTATATGGCCACCAACAACACCCAGCAGCTACGTACCGATGAAGACCGCAGCCAGCAGATCCTCGAGCGTATCCCCGCCGGGCGCTGGGGCACGCCGGAAGACTTGATGGGCCCAATCGTCTTCCTGGCCTCGGCAGCGTCCGACTACGTTAATGGCTACACTCTCGCGGTGGACGGCGGCTGGCTGGCTCGCTAATTCCAACTCGTCACGGGCGCAGCATGCAGCGCCCCTACATAATGAGTCTGCCTGTATCCCACGTTCGTAAGGCATGAGGTTTCAACCCTTTGTAAAACGGCGTAAAATTAACAAATCGTTACAGGGTAACCGCTTCCGTTACTGTAAAAATTCCCATATACTGGATAAATTAACAGTTTAGTGGCCGGAATATAGCAACATGACCGCGGAAGGACATCTCATATTCTCTGTTGCCTGCGCGATCTTTGCCAAGAAAGCGGAGGTGACTCCCGTGCTCGCCACTGGCGATTGGTGGCACATCATTCCTGCCGCGCTGCTGACATCACTGTTACCCGATATCGATCACCCAAAATCCATCCTGGGCCAGCGCCTGCGCTGGATCGCAATCCCGATCTCCCGCGCCTTTGGTCACCGTGGTTTCACCCATAGCCTGCTGGCTATCGTCGGCGGCATGTGGCTATTTCAACTAGAGGTGCCGCGCGGTTGGCCCATCCCCGCGGACGTGCTGCACGCCATGATTATCGGCTATTTCAGCCACCTGCTGGCCGATATGCTCACCCCTGCTGGCGTGCCATTGCTCTGGCCCTGCCGCTGGCGCTTCTGCCTGCCAATATTGAACTCACAAAAAGGCAATCAGCTAGAGCGGGTGTTGTGTTTATGCCTGGTGGCTTTCGCCATTTATTGGCAAGGGGATTACACGCTTCCCGTGCAGTCATATTTTGAGCAAATAAAAAATATCCGACTGTGATCACAAAAAACCGGCTATTTTCTCGCCTTTTCGCTCATTACATCGACGATTTTCAGTCAAAAGTTATATTAAATTCTTTTTAGATATAAG
>NZ_JBKJYW010000528.1:0-8143 GCF_046715635.1 Serratia sp. (in: enterobacteria) | reverse complement strand
CAGGCTACGCCCAACGCCGCCAGCTCACGAAAGGCGGCAATGTCATCGTCATCCACCGAGACCGTCTTGTGGATTTGCCGTTTCCCTGCGGCGAAGTGCATATTGCCAACGTTGACGAAGGTGATGGGCACCCCGCCCTGCACTAGCTTCAATACGTCCTGTGGCGTTTTACACACCAGAAAAATCTTCTGCCGATCCGCCGCCTTATGGATTACGTCGATGGTTTTTTGCAGGGTGAAGTACCGGGTCTGCACGCCTTCAGCCACCACCATGTCCATCAGGTTTTGCTGTACCGGATCGGCAGCAGCATCGTCATTGGCCACCACCACCAGATTAGCGCCCAGCGTATTGGTCCAGGTCACCCCGACCTGGCCATGTACCAGGCGGTTATCGATACGGGTCATCAGAATATTGGGCATATCAGCGCACCTCCGGGTAACAGGCTGAGTGGTAGTCGTCAAGCACTTGGGTAATTTTGTGGATCACCCAATCTTGCGGATCCTCGCTCAGCTCACCAGCATTCAAGGCTCGTGCCTGATCGGGTAAATACTGGCTGAGTAACGCCAGCGGGATTGGGTTACTCCGTAGATTGTCCATCAGCGCATCCACGGCCTGCTGAACCTGTGGCTGCGGCCAGTAATAGCGCACGCGATCGCTCAGGCTGTAGTGGCGATCCAGATACTGTTGATGCGGGCTGCCGTGATAATAGCGGCTCCACTGCTGCGGCTGTTCACGCATTACCTGTTCAAGCGTGGCGCACAGTTGGGCCGAACGATGATCCCCCAACCATTCACGTTCGATACGATCGAGGGCAAACAGCGCCTCACGCAGCGCAAAGGTGAGCGCCGGGCCAACTTTCAGAATGGCGAAATGGTCACGCACCAGCTGTGAATAAGCCTTCGGTGCCTGGTAATCGGTCGAGTGGGCCTCATACAGCAGCCCCGGTTGGCGTTCGATAAAACGGCTCAACGCCTGCGCCGCCTGCGGTTGGTAATGTTCGACGCTGTGATGGTCGAACTCGACGCCGGGTTGCACCACCAAGGCGATCACTCGTGACCAGGCACTGGTCAGTTCAGCCTGCTGCCAGGCATGACGGTGCGCCTCTAACGTGACAGAGACTGCGTGTGGCGTAGTCACCTGGATGCCTTGCAGCGTTTCCTGCGCACCGCCCGGTACAGGCACTTCGGTTCCGATCACATACACCGGAGCTTCACCACCCGCTTGCTGCCATGCTCGTTCCGCCACCGCGCACAGGCGTGCCGCTCGCTGCGCCACCACTTCATCTCCCAACGGGGTGGGATCGTCAGCGCAGGACATAGAGCAGTCGAGATGGATCTTGCGAAATCCGGCGCGCACATAGTCGTCAATCAGGGTTTCTGATAGCGCCATCGCCTCTTGTGCCGGGCGATCTTGCCAGGCGTTGGGGCCAAGATGATCGCCCCCCAGCCAAATAGCGCTCCTTGGCAACCCGATGTCATCCGCCATCTGCCACAGCGCATCACGAAACTGTGCTGCGGTCTGGCCGGTGTAGCCGCCAAACTGGTTAACCTGGTTTGACGTCGCTTCAATCAATACCGGCGTACCACGCGCCTTTGCCTGTCGCAAGGCGGCCTGCAATACCCAAGGATGCGCGGAGCAAACGGAAAATATTCCCACCGGCTGGCCGGCCTTGTGCTGTGCTACCAGTTGTAACCACTGCTGCATGAATCCCCCGTGAGGGCGCCCTACTCGCGATCGGCTATCACCACATCTACGCCTAAATCGCTGAGCGCCTGCTGATAATCTTGTGGAAGACGGCTATCTGTGATCAGCCGATGAATTTGCCCGACTTCGCGGATCATGCAAAAGCTCTTGCGACCAAACTTGCTGGCATCCGCTACCGCGATAATTTCGCGGGCCACCTCGCACATCACACGATTGAGGTGTGCCTCACCGGGGTGAGGCGTAGTGATCCCCGCCACCAGATCGAAACCGTCGACGCCCAGAAACAGTGTGTCGAAGCGGTACTGGCGCAATTGCTGCTCGGCAGCCGGGCCATAGAGCGAATAGGAGTTCTGCCGTACGCTTCCCCCCAACACCATCACTTCCACCCCGTCGTAACCTGAAAGCTCATAGGCAATGTTCAGCGCATTGGTCATCACCACCAGATCGCGGCGCGGTTTCAACCAAGGCACGATCTGGGCCGTGGTAGAACCGGAGTCCAGGATTAGCGCATCGCCGTCCCGCACATAGCTTGCCGCTCGGCAGGCAATCTGTGATTTCACATCGCGGTTCAACCGCCCTTTGTCATGTAACGGGCGGTCGAAGGCAAACTGCTGGTTGAGCATCGCCCCGCCATAGGCACGCAGTGCACAGCCTTTGCGTTCCAGAAAGCGCAGATCGTTGCGGATCGTTACCGTGGAAACGGCAAACTGTTTGCTGAGCTGTTCCACCCGCACGCTACCGTGCTCGCAGAGCAGATCGATGATGTGTTCACGTCGTTTAGCGGTGTTCACTGGCATGAGCAATAGGTCCTCAGGTTTCCGGTTTTGGCCGGGAGATGATGGCTTTCGCTCTATTGCGGCGGTATTACAACAAAGCGAAAGCAATGAAATTGTGATCGGGGTTACAGGGCAGTTTTAGCAGCAAATGGGGGTAAAAAGCTTTCGGATCGAAATGAAATGAAACTATTTCCTCAGCGGGCGCGAGAAAAGTGAAATCTGCCGCAGGCCGATAGGGCGGCAGGTTAAGAGTATGTGAAAAACGGCACAGTGAAAGCGGCTTTGGCGGGCAGCAGCGAAAAGGCTTTTCTTTCCTTAGGTGATCAACATCACAAAACTGTTAATTGGCTCAGTTGAGCCAACCGACACCCAGGTGTGTCACCAAACCGACAATCACTAAAATCACGATCACGGCGATGGTGTAAAGCACAATACGGCGGGGGCTGTAGAAAGAAGACATAGCGATTCCTCACAATAAGTTTACTGCCGTTACTATCCGTTATGGCGGGCAATGCTGCCAGCAATAGTTTCCCTAGCGTTGATCAAAGTCACCTGGTGGGTGCCAAGGCGGTTTCCTTAACCTCTTGTCAGGCGAGGCAATCTTTCCTAAACTGGCACGCAGATACTGGCAGCCCTGCCAGTACGTAAGCGTTAACGTCAATCAACGCATCTCGTCATGCAGTAATGATTGGCTGCATGCCTGATGCGAGGATCTCATGCCCCAACCCGAACCAACCGCAAATTGTGTTGTTAAACGCAGTCGTTTGACGCGTTTCCTATTGCTGGCCGGCATCATGCTGGTGGCGGCTAACCTGCGCGCCCCTTTAACCAGCGTAGGCCCGTTACTGGAACAGATCCAGCGCCAACTGATGCTTTCTGCCACCGCCGCCGGGTTACTCAACTCCCTGCCGCTGATCCTGTTTGCGGTGTTATCGCCATTAACGCCGTCGCTGGCCAGGCGCATCGGGATTGAGCGCACGCTTGGGCTGGCGCTGGTGCTGTTGGTCGCCGGGATCGTGCTGCGTTCACAACCGTGGGATGGCATGCTGTGGTTGGGAACGGTGCTGATCGGCGCTGCCATCGCCTTTGCCAACGTGGTATTACCCACGCTGGTAAAACGCGATTTTCCTCATCGGGCTGCGGTGATGATCAGCACCTATGCAGCAGTAATGTCGCTGGTGGCCGCTATTGCCTCTGGGATGGCGGTGCCATTAGCGGCATTTAACGATAACGGTTGGCGTTTTTCATTGCTATTGTGGAGCCTACCGGCGGTTATTGCGCTAGCGATATGGCTACCCCAACTGAAATACAAACCCACTCCGGTAACCCGAACCGGCACACCAGTGGCAACAGAAACCTTTCGCTCCCCCTGGAGCAGCGCCCTGGGCTGGCAGGTGGCCTTGTTCATGGGGCTGCAATCCATCACCTTCTACACCATTATCGGCTGGTTCAGCGCCTTTGCTGCCAGCCACGGCACCTCACCGCAGCAGGCGGGGTTCGAGCTGTTTGTTTATCAGATCGTGGCGATCGCCGCTAACTTTGTGATGGTGTTTGCACTGCCGCGCGCACGCGACCAACGGGGGATCGCATTAGTCAGTTCACTGTTGATCTTTATTGGCGTCGGCGGATTGTTGTTGTTGCCTGCCCACTCTCTTATCTGGCTGATATTTGCCGGGCTGGGGGCGGGGAGTTCGTTGGTACTGGCGCTGTCTTTCTTTGGTCTGCGCAGCCAGCACCATCATCAGGCGACGGTGCTTTCCGGGATGGCGCAGTCCATCGGCTATCTGCTGGCCGCGCTGGGACCGACCTTGTTTGGCCTGGTGCATGATTTGACGCAAGGTTGGACGGTGCCGTTGACGATCTTGCTTGGGTTAACGCTGCTGCAGATGCTGTTCGGCATCTTGGCCGGGCGTCGCAAGATTATCGGCTGAACCGGGTGCGGCGTGATCTTCCGGCAACCAAAGATCTTCGATAAAGCGCTGTTGCCGCTCATTGAGTTGCCAGGATGGCGGAAATCTCAGCGTTTCCGCTAGTTGGGTCTCTGTGGTGGGAATGAGTGATTGACTGTCCATCGTCGCGATCCTGCCCCCTAACTACCCTGCTTCCAAATGAAAACTGTACCACGAGCGCAATGCCATGTACCGCTTTCTCCTAGACACAGAGTAAATCATTGGCAGCAATTTTGATTATCGATATAAACAATCACTCAACTAGCCTAAGCCTATAAGGCGACAGATATTCCTCAACCGACTTGTTATGTCGGGGCGAACAGGTGCGCCCCGATAAATTCAGCAATTCAATCAAGCTGGCTAACGGAGTCCCGGCTCGCCAGATGGCGCTCATCCCCAATCAGTTCGCTCAGATGCCCATCTCGCATTTGCAGCAGGCGATCTGCGTGTTCAAAGTAATGGTCGTCATGGCTGATGGCAAACACGGTTTTTCCCATCTCGCGCAGTTGAGGCAGTAACTCGCGATAGAAAGTACGCCGGAATTGGGGATCCTGATCCGCCGCCCATTCATCCAGCAGTAAAATATCCCGTTTTTCAGCCACCGCCAGCAGCAGGGCCAGGCGCTTGCGCTGCCCTTGTGAAAGCTGTGGATTAGTGACGCGCGTACCGTCGAACTCCAATTTGCTTTTCATTTTCAGACGCTGCAACCAGGTTTCCACCAGTTCGGCATCCGGCTGTTCCCCTTGCGGCCCCAACAGATGGTGAAACTGATGGAAATCCGTAAAGATGGCAGAGAACAGGCGGCGATAATCTGCACTATCGGCAACCGTAATCGGTTGACCATCCAGCAGGATCTGCCCACTCACGGGCACATACAGCCCAGTGAGCAGCATGGCCAGCGTCGATTTACCGCTACCGTTGCCGCCAATCAGAAACACCAGTTCACCGCGCCGTAACGTCAAATTGATCGGCCCAACCGCAAACCCGGATTGCTGCTCACCCGACGCATAGTGGAATGCCACCTCGCGCAGTTCCAGCGTTTGCCAAGCCCGAGCCTGTGGAGCCGGAAATGCCGGATCATAGTCCGCCAGTTTGAGCGACTTCACTTTATTGAAGGCCACTTCGGCCGCAATCAGCGTCGGGAATGCCCCAACCGCCTGCAACAAGGGGGTACGCAGGAACAGTAAGGTCAGAGAATAGGTCGCCGCCACCGTAGTGTTCGCCCAGCCCAGGCTGTTCGCCATATAAAACACCAGACCGATGGCGCCCAGCATCATGATATTCGACCAGTTCACGGCGCTAAGGTGAAAGGTATCTGCGCGGATAATATGGTAACGATAGTCACCAGCATCGGGCTGGTAAGCCTGATGGAACAGCATTTTTGCCCGATCGCGATTCAGAGCCAGTTCTTTGCGCCCGTCGATCGCCGCTTGATAATGCAGATAGAGCCGTTCCTCGGCTTCACGTACGCTGCTTAAGTGGCTATAAACCCGCGAGACCAGATACCAACTCCCCAAAATGGTGACCGTCACCCATATCGCCGTTACGCCCAGCATTACAGGCGACAGCCAGCCCAGATAGGCAGCCGATCCCAGGGTCAGGATCACCCCCTGAACCAACTCCGGTAGGCGGACAAAAGCAATGGTGATATTACGGATATCACTCGACAGACTAGCCAGCAGTGAGGCGCTGCCCAACTGCTCCAACCGTTCAATATGGGTATCCAATATGCGCTTCACCAGTTGACCACGCAGCCGGTAAACAAAATAGTGCCCCAAAGTGGTCAACGCCAACTGAGAGCCGAGCGTTACCGCCATCAACAGGGCCAACAGGCCAAGAAACTGTGGCAACACCACTAGCGGGTTGCCCGCCGCGCCCATCAGTTGCACGTTAATAAATGCAATGATGCCAATCCCTAACGCCGCACTGGCCATCGTTAACGCCATTACCGCCAGAAACGGCCAGCGATACTGCTGGAACACCACCCGTAACAACTCCATGAGAAACCCTATTCAGAAATCATGCACTGGCGGGCATTGTAGTTGGCGAAAGCGTGATATCAATAACAATTCTCATTTTGTTTGGTGAGCAGACGTTGACCTTGGCATGGCCATGCCAAACAGTGCAGACAGAACGCAGTGAGCTTCCTGCGATCCCGAATCACGCTTTGATGCGCTCAACGGTAGTTAACCTGCATACTCAGGCTTAAGTGGCTCAGTATCAAACTGCGGTTATCTGGGCCGAACATGGAGAGTGAGAATAAAGGAACGATATGACCGACAGTGGCATCTATTTTTTAAAAAAAATATTTACGCAATAATAAAATTCCCAAAAACAGGGAAAACCAAGGAATATTAATGCCGTTACAGATAAAAACCAACCAGTCAGATTGGGTAATCCATTTCAAAATATACGGTTTTTAACCCATCAATCATGGTTGCCTTGTGATCAAATGAGTTATTTTTTTTAAATAAATAACTGCCAAACCCCCTTGAACCCTAGCGACAGGATAATACTGTAGGATTATTCCCGGTCGCACCATGCTATTTTGTTTGCTGCCAATGGTATTCAATGTTTAAATGAATGAATCACCAATCATATTTGCTTTATGTAACTTAGGGATAAGAGAATGAAAAAACGCAAATATCTCAGTCATATTGAAATTGAGAGAATGATCTCCGCCGTTCCGGACGGCACCAATGGTTGTCGTGATCGCTGTATGCTGTTGATGTGCTTTATTCATGGATTACGCGTCAGCGAACTACGGGGACTACGGCTGGAGGATATTGACCTGGCCACCAACCGTTTACACGTATCTCGCCTAAAGAACGGTTTTTCTGTCCAGCATCCCATACAAATCCGTGAGCGTATCGCGCTGGGCCACTGGCTTGCAAAACGCCCTGGCTACCTGGAACCTGATAGTCCATGGCTGTTTCTTTCTCGTCACGGCGGGCAGATTTCACGCCAACAACTATACCGCTTAATAAAGTCCTATGGTGAATTAGCCGGTATCGACGTACAAGTGCATCCTCATATGCTGCGCCACTCCTGCGGCTATGCTCTGGCAGACAGAGGGATCGACACCAGATTAATTCAAGATTACCTGGGCCATCGCAACATTCAAAACACCGTTATTTATACTGCCAGCAATGTTGAACGCTTTCGGGTAATACATATTTAACCAGCGATTCAAACTGGCACTGCATTTACCTCACAGGCATAGCGGGCTGTGGCTGTGCAACAGCCAATATTCTTACGTTCTATATCATAGTCGATCCGGGCAGGCCTTTATCGCCGTCAGCCAAGCTTGGCTGCGCGAACATTGTGATACTGCCGTGATTTTGCAGCCGTGGGCTCACCGTTCTGAATATCGGGGGGTAGCTGATCGAGTTACCGTTCTG
Source organism: Serratia sp. (in: enterobacteria) (assembly GCF_046715635.1). Taxonomy (GTDB): domain Bacteria; phylum Pseudomonadota; class Gammaproteobacteria; order Enterobacterales; family Enterobacteriaceae; genus Chania. The sequence continues at coordinate 313 of NZ_JBKJYW010000528.1, read as the reverse complement.
TCAGCTCAGCGGTATGCCCCGCCATGCTCGATGACAGCACGGCGGGGCACACAAGCGATCTCCAACCATTAATCACCACATGCAAACTGCTGGCTAATCTGTTTTCTCAGTGAGAACAGTTCGCTGTCATTTTTAACCTGTAGTTTGCGCATGGCATTACATTTATGGGCGCTGATGGTCTTGATACTACGGTGTTGCAGTTCAGCAATTTCCCGCAGGCTCATCCCGTTGAACAAGAACGTCAGCACATCATTTTCGCAACGGGTCAGATGATGCAAACTTGAAACATCGTCAGGATCGTTACGCGCCAGAT
>NZ_JBKJYW010000527.1:0-14921 GCF_046715635.1 Serratia sp. (in: enterobacteria) | reverse complement strand
TGCCGACCTGGCCCAACAGCCGGATCAATGAACTATTGCCTTACGCCGAAAACCGCTTCAGCTAATTACCCCGTCAGCTTATTACATTATTTTAATCACACAACACGAGTTCACCGTTCGGTTACGTTGTTTCGAGTGATCAGTTCAGAGTTCTTGTGTTTAAAAAAGAGTGAGTTGGTTGGAGTGGGGTAAGGCTTGGTTGCATGCGGAGGATGGGCAAATAGACAAAAAACAGGATTTAGATGCACTTGGTAAAAATATTACCCCCGTGATTGACAAGTCTTGCTAACCAGTCACAGCGCGGATTGTGAGCTGATGGTAACATTTCACCCCCAAGTTATCCACAAAACCGGCAGGTTTTGTTCACTTGCAAAGTGTTAAATTCCCCTTTATCTTGTGCTTGTTAAATGAAAGGTGCCCATATCTTGTGTTTTTGGTGTTCCCTTTAACAAAAAAAAGCCGAGTCCACAAATGTGAATCCGGCTTCTCTAGAAGCATGGCCGCTTTGAGTCTGCAAACTCAAAGTTAACCATTAGCCTCTACTCTCCTACTAAAAGTTTTTGGATTGTAGTCAGCTTCGATGGGTCATGCAAATTAAGTTTTGGCTAAACGTGTCGAGGTAGATGCAAGATGAGTGTTTGTAAAAGTAAACATAGGTATTGGGACTTTATGGTCAGTCTGCCAGAAGACCAAGGTGGATTAGGGCGTCACAAATGCTGTGGCTGTGCATATGAGAAAGGTTATCAGGCTGGTTTTTCCCGTTCAGGGCGGATCTTAGTTGACCTCAATTCTTTGCACGATAGCCAAGCTGGGACTGTTCGTCATAAAAGCCCGCAGGCAGCATATGCCAAAGGTTATAGCGACGGTGTGATGGCATCTTATAGCCAATCTTCGATGGCTAGCTGAGAAGCGCCTAAACAAGGAGGGGGTGCACTTCGCACCCTCATCCTAGTACCAACGTGAGGTTGTACCTATGTTAAAGCGTAAAGTAGGCCGCAGCGCTATTACAGGTCAATTTGTGACCAACAACGAAGTAAAGAAAAACCCTAAAACAACGGTTATGGAAACGATCAAGTACCCGAAGAAAGAGAAGAAGTAATACATGAAGCGCCGTAAGGCGCTTCATTAAGATTTGAAACTCTGGGAGATAGAGAAATGGCTAACAATCTGTTCGTTACATATGACTTGATCAGAAACAAAGACTATGAAGCGGTACATGAGGCAATTAAAGCCTTAGGTAACTGGGCTAAGGTCACAGAATCCAACTGGTATGTGAACTCAAATTATACAGCATCACAAGCTTTTGATATTGTTAAAAAATCAATTGATTCTGATGACAAATTAATAGTTGTTGATGCTTCTAATAACAGTGCTGCATGGATAAATCTTGCTCCTGAGGTACCCGAATTTATAAAGGATCAATGGCTTAAGTAATCGTCTTAACGGGCACGTCGAGTACGGCATCTTCGCTTTAATTAACCACGACGTGCCTAACCTACCGCTTCAACTGATATCAATTGATACAATCGACAACTCTCAACAACTCTTTGATAGTTGGCCTGTGTGTATACCTTGATGTAATCCCTAGGGCCTGTGTTCGGCTGTGTCCTACAACAAATTGAACTAAGGCCGCATTTGAGACACTCGCGATAGCTGTACTTATGAAAGTGTGGCGTAGGTTATGAATGCGGCGTTTTAATCCAAATTCGTCATAGGTTGGGATCCCGAGGTTCTCCATTATAGCAACCCACCCATTCGAGATGGTCGTGTAATCCGGTAGGTCTCCGAACACAAGATCCTCGTCGGAGAGTGGGGCAATACGTTTGAACAGCCCCCGTTCTAACTTTTGGTGGATTGGAATCTGACGTAGCGCATGATCAGTCTTGCCGCCCTCAATGAAAATGTACCAGCGTCCTGTTTCCTCATCCTGCCTTATGTGGTGTTTACAAATACTGGCAATCTCTGCACGTCTGGCCCCTGTATAGATGATGGTCAGGAAATAGTCTCTCCTCCAATCGGTAAGTGGCATAGCGGCTAAGGTGCTTTTCAGTTTCGTCATTTCACCGGCGTTATAGTGTCCGCCACGGTTAGGGGTTACCTCATAGCTGATCCCATCTGTCGGGGATGTATGTAGGATGTCTTTGTGGTCGACAAGGTATGTCTTGAACAGGGAGCGCCAGATCTTGAGGTGCTTGTGAACGTGCTCACTCGAAATCAGATCCTCTTCAGGAACATCATAGGCGATGCACTCTGCTAGGTTCATACTGGAGTAGGGTTTACGGGTTCGAGTAGGGAGATTTTTAGCAACCTGCAAGGCTTCTCTAATGTGTTGTTTGGTGATGCCGTCAACTGGGATATCTCCCGCCACATAGAACAAAATCTCATAGAAGCGCTGATTCTCACCAGCGACAGCCCGCCGCCATTTCTGCCCCTTGTCAGCAACATACATTTCCCAAGCTTCTGATAACTTGATTGCAGGAGAGGTGTTATCTTTTGCATCTATGGTGACGTTGTCACTCGCCGGTATCCGTTGACTACTCGGGGAAACTGTCGGTAGCTTTGACTTGAGGGAACTAACCAACTGCTCATGCTTGGTGAAATCACCATCATAGAAGGCTTGGTAAGCTTGGTAGAGCTTTGCCTTAGACATGTCCAAGGTTGTTGAGGCGTCAGATATTTCATTGGCAAGGCCGGAAGGGTCAATGTTCTGATGCAAGAAATTAGCTTTGATGAGTTGTTCTGATCCTTCCTTTCCTTCATAGACCCAAGACATTGCTGATTTTGCGTACTCACCAGCCGCCGACGCTGCTGCTGCGGGGTCATCAATTGGCATCCCCATCTCTTTAGCTATTTTACCTATCATTGGTAAGGATTCCGCTTCAAAGATATCCGCTTCAAGCATCCTCAATAGGAACGTATCTAGATCCTGCTTGGTAAGCTCACGCATTCCGTTCAACTTCCCTTTGAACTCCTCTACGGACATCGCCCCAGACTGAACCAAAGGGATGTAAGGGGCCATTTTGGACATGGTAACTTGGGCTTGTTTCAGACTGTCAGTATTGAGCGATAAACGAACATACTTTTTAGAATCATTGGTTCTGAAGTTAGTGTAGAATGTCCGGCCACGCCGTATCGTGTGTGGCAGTTTGTGTGACACCTTGTTTGACATGCTGTATTCCAAAATGTGTGCAAGATTATAGGGTTATGGCGTTACCGGCCGTAACTGATTGAAAGTATAGTATACGTTGACGTCTGTGAAGGCGACACTAGAGGCTGCTCAATGAGCGAAAAGTTACAGAAAGTATTAGCGAATGCGGGCCATGGCTCGCGTCGTGAAATAGAAACCATGATTGAGGCGGGTCGCATCAGCGTCGACGGCAAGATCGCCAAACTGGGCGACCGCGTTGAAGTGGTTGCCGGGATGAAAATTCGTCTGGACGGTCACGTTGTCTCGATCAAAGAATCCGAAGAAGCGGTTTGCCGCGTGCTGGCTTATTATAAGCCGGAAGGCGAGCTCTGTACCCGTAGCGATCCAGAAGGTCGCCCAACGGTCTTCGATCGCCTGCCAAAACTGCGCGGCTCTCGCTGGGTAGCGGTAGGGCGTTTGGACGTGAATACCTCAGGCTTGCTGCTGTTTACCACCGACGGTGAACTGGCTAACCGCCTGATGCACCCAAGCCGCGAAGTCGAACGCGAATACGCCGTGCGCGTGTTTGGCCAGATCGACGACGAAAAGCTCAAGCAACTGAGCAAAGGTGTACAACTGGAAGATGGCCCTGCTGCATTCCGCACCATCACCTTCCAGGGCGGCGAAGGGATCAACCAGTGGTACAACGTCACGCTGACCGAAGGCCGTAACCGTGAAGTTCGTCGCCTGTGGGAAGCCGTTGGCGTGCAGGTAAGCCGTTTGATCCGCGTGCGTTACGGCGATATTGATCTGCCAAAAGGCTTGCCTCGTGGCGGCTATACCGAGCTGGATCTCAAGGCGACCAACTATCTGCGTGAGCTGGTGGAATTACAACCGGAAACCGTCAGCAAACTGCCGGTGGAACGCGATCGTCGCCGTGTGAAGGCCAACCAGATCCGCCGTGCGGTAAAACGTCACAGCCAGGTTGCTCCCGGCAGCCGTCGTAGCGCACCAGGCGGCAGCAAACCGGCCAAGCCTTCCAAGCGCAAATAAATCTGTTACCGTGGCCACGCTATCAGGCATGGCCACGGATTATTCGATTACCAGTCAATTCCCTGCTGAGCCTTGATCCCCGCTTCAAACGCGTGCTTCACCGGTCGCATCTCCGTAACGGTATCCGCCAGTTCCAGCAAATCGCGATGACAACCACGCCCGGTGATAATCACAGTCTGGTGTGCAGGACGCTGCGCAAGCGCCTCCAGCAGCTCTGACAGCTCTGACAGCTCTAAATAGCCGTAGCTCACCATATAGGTCAACTCGTCCATCAGCACCATATCCAGGCTACTGTCGGCCAACATTCGCTTGCCGTGTTGCCAGACGGCCTGACAGGCGGCGGTATCGCTTTCCCGATCCTGAGTTTCCCAGGTAAAGCCGGTGGCCATCACCTGAAATTCCACGCCGTGCTGTTGCAGCAGGTTTTTCTCGCCGTTGGGCCACTGGCCTTTGATAAACTGGATCACTCCGGCCTTCATACCGTGGCCGACGGCACGGGTGACGGTGCCAAATGCGGCGGTGGTCTTGCCTTTGCCATTGCCGGTAAAGACCAGCAATAGGCCACGGGTTTCCTGCGCGGCGGCAATGCGGGCATCCACCTGTTCTTTCAGCCGTTGCTGGCGTTGCTGGTGACGATCTTCAGCCATGTTAAAAGCTTCCTTATTCGGCGGCGCCGGGTTTACGGTTGGGCTGAGCATCGAAGCTCATGCCGGTTTTACGGCGGCTGTCATCGCCCATCAAATAGAGATACAGCGGCATGATATCGGCCGGTGTTTTCAGCTTGTTTTTATCTTCCTGTGGGAAGGCCGATGCACGCATTTTGGTGCGAGTTCCCCCCGGATTGATGCAATTTACCCGCAAGTTATGGCTTTTATACTCATCGGCCAATACCTGCATCATTCCCTCGGTAGCAAACTTGGAAACCGCATAGGCCCCCCAACCGGCACGGCCGGAACGGCCAACGCTGGAACTGGTGAACACCAGCGATCCCGAATTCGATTTCAGCAACAACGGCAGCAGCGCCTGGGTGAGCATGAAGGTGGCATTCACGTTGACCTGCATCACCTCGTTCCACATGGTCATCGAAAGCTCGGCCATCGGGGCGATGTCACCCAACAAACCGGCGTTTTGCAACACGCCGTCCAGGCGTGGCACCTTGGTGGCCAAGTCTTCGGCCAGGGTTTGGCACTGCTCTGGCGTGGCGTGTAGCAAATCCAACATAACGATATGCGCCGGTGACCAGAATAATTCGTTGTTCGAGCAGATCCTGCTTAGGTTGGTAATGCACAATAGTTCCTCGCGCCTGGTTGGCGGCTCTCGCGCTATGGCTGGGAGCTCGGGTAGAGAGTAGATCGCTGGCAGGAGCAGGGTTGCTCAACCACAATGGCGATCCACTGCGAATTTTTGTCAGCAATTTAATGAATAATGACTGTTATATGCCTGAAATGGATCGCATTTTCAATGAGTAACCCACAGAAACGGCATTCTTTTGTAACAAAAACGGTACAATAGCGGCTTGATTACCGGTGCGGGCAACCCCATAGCACGTAGGTGCGCAGCATGATGAGCCTGTTCATCAATCCGAATTTTCATTTAGGCGCGACAGCCTTGCTGGCGATTGGCTAAAATGAACGGGATCACACTAACAAACTGTAAATAAAGGCGGTATCTGTGGAGTTTATATCTGTTTATGGCCTTTTTCTGGCCAAAGTCGCCACGGTGGTGATTGCTATTGCCGCGCTGGCGTTACTGGCGGTGAGCCTTGGGCAGCGTAAGAGCCAGCAGAAAGGGGAACTACAGCTTACCGACCTGGGTGAGCAATATCGTGAAATGCAACGGGAAATGCGCCTTGCCCGCATGGGGGCGACAGAGCAGAAAGCCTGGAGCAAGCAGTTCAAAAAGCAGAACAAGGCCGACGACAAGCTGAAAAAGCAACGTGCCAAGGCCGGTGCGGTAGAGGCAGTCAAACCTTGCCTGTATGTACTGGATTTCAAGGGTAGCATGGATGCCCATGAGGTCAGCTCACTGCGTGAAGAGATCTCTGCCGTGTTGGCGGTAGCTACGGCCAAGGACGAGGTGTTGCTGCGTTTGGAGAGCCCTGGTGGGGTGGTGCACGGCTATGGTCTGGCAGCCTCGCAACTGGAGCGCTTGCGCAAGGGCGGTATCCGCCTGACGGTGGCGGTGGATAAGGTCGCGGCTAGCGGCGGGTACATGATGGCCTGTGTGGCCGATCGCATAGTGGCAGCACCGTTCGCCATCATTGGGTCGATCGGCGTGGTTGCGCAGATCCCCAACTTCCATCGCTTGCTGCAAAAGAGCAACATCGATGTGGAATTGCACACTGCTGGCCAGTTCAAACGTACCTTGACCCTATTTGGTGAAAACACCGAGCAAGGGCGGGAAAAATTCCGTGAAGATCTGAACGAAACCCACGAGTTGTTCAAACAGTTTGTTCATCAGCAACGCCCTTCATTGGCTATCGAAGAGGTCGCTACCGGTGAGCACTGGTATGGCACTCAGGCGAAAGATAAAGGGCTGGTGGATGCGGTCGGCACCAGTGACGATCTGCTGATTGCCGAGATGGAAAACCATGAGGTGGTGGGGGTGCGCTATGCCCGCCGTAAACGCCTGATCGATCGCTTTACCGGCAGTGCAGCAGAGAGCGCCGATCGTCTGCTGTTGCGCTGGTGGCAACGCGGTGAGAAACCGCTGTTATAAGCCAGTAAACCGGTGATTACACGGGGCCTGATGGCCCCGTTTTTAATGGTTAATCCACCAGATGATATTTCTCAGAAAGCACATGGGCCAGGTGCTTAAACATATTAAATACGGCCGTGGTTTTTGCCGTTGGTAGCCCCTCGGGATCTAAAAAGAACTCGCCGCGGAAAACCAACACGCTGCCTTTCTGCTCAACGTCGGTGGCCACCATGCCGTGCATATAATCTTCGTGTTGGCGGATGATGTTATTTGCTTCAGTAAGCAGATCTGCTCGTTCGATGGGTTGAGTGTTGTTACGCATTTATTTCTCCTGCTAACGAAAATTCTGAACGTATTCTAGCGCGGGTTCGCGTTTGTCCGCAAACCAGCTAAGGTTTAATTGCCGTCTGGACGGCCAGTGATTTGACCGTCCGTGGCGAAATGAGGTTTTCCGCGCTAATTAAGTTGCGTCGTGTTTGTTATCAGGTAGAGTGTGGGATTTTGCGGCTTCCGGTGGAAGGATTTGTTTACGCTCAACGCAGGTCATAGCTGGCCTGGCTTCTGGGGTTCGGCGTGAACAGGTTAGGCTGGTGAAATGCGTTCAGGTTGACCAGTTAGGCAACCATTAGAAAAAAACAGGTTGATCTCTTGCCAGAGTACCGCAATATAAATAAGAGATACGAATTGCCGCGGTACGGCGAGACAAATGGCTTCTTTTTAGAAGTATTAAATTCAGGTAAAGGTAATTATGGGCAAAGCTCTCGTAATAGTTGAGTCCCCGGCAAAAGCCAAAACTATTAATAAATATTTAGGTAATGACTACGTGGTGAAGTCCAGCGTCGGTCATATCCGTGATTTGCCGACCAGTGGCTCAGCTAGCAAAAAGAGCGCTGTGTCAACCGAAGACAAAACCAAAGACAAAGCCAAAAAGAAAGTCAAGAAAGATGAAAAGACCGCGCTGGTCAATCGCATGGGCGTCGATCCTTACCACGGGTGGGAAGCGCAATATGAGATTTTGCCCGGTAAGGAAAAAGTGGTCGCCGAGTTAAAGTCGTTAGCCGAAAACGCTGACCACATTTACCTCGCAACCGACCTTGACCGCGAAGGGGAAGCCATCGCCTGGCACCTGCGGGAAGTGATCGGTGGGGATGACAAACGCTTTAGCCGCGTGGTGTTTAACGAAATCACCAAAAACGCGATCCAGCAGGCGTTCCAAGCGCCAGGCGAGCTGAATATCGATCGCGTCAACGCACAGCAGGCGCGTCGCTTTATGGACCGCGTAGTGGGCTACATGGTGTCGCCACTGCTGTGGAAAAAAATTGCCCGTGGCCTGTCCGCTGGCCGGGTGCAGTCCGTTGCGGTACGGTTGGTGGTGGAGCGTGAGCGCGACATCAAGGCGTTCGTACCCGAAGAATACTGGGAACTGCATGCCGATCTGTTGGCGAAAGGTGAAATTGCGCTGCAGATGGAAGTCACACATGCCCATGATAAGCCGTTCAAACCGGTTAACCGTGAGCAGACTCATGCCGCGCTCAATCTGCTGGAAAAAGCCCGTTACACGGTGCTGGATCGTGAAGACAAACCGACCAGCAGCAAACCGGGTGCACCGTTCATCACCTCCACGCTGCAACAGGCTGCCAGTACCCGTCTGAGCTTCGGCGTGAAGAAAACCATGATGATGGCGCAGCGCCTGTATGAAGCTGGCCATATCACCTATATGCGTACCGACTCCACCAACCTGAGCCAGGATGCGGTCAACATGGTGCGCGGTTATATCGGTGACAACTTCGGCGACAAGTACCTGCCGAAGGCGCCTAATCAATACAGCAACAAAGAAAACTCCCAGGAAGCGCACGAAGCGATCCGTCCTTCCGATGTCAGCGTATTGGCTGAACAGCTGAAAGATATGGAAGCGGATGCGCAGAAACTGTATCAGTTGATCTGGCGTCAGTTTGTCGCCTGTCAGATGACACCAGCGCAATACGACTCTACCACGCTGACGGTGAAAGCCGACGACTTCCTGCTGCGTGCCAAAGGCCGTACGCTGCGTTTCGATGGTTGGACCAAAGTGATGCCTGCGCTGCGTAAGGGCGATGAAGATCGCACTCTGCCGTTTGTGGAAGTGGGCAGCGAACTGGATCTGCAAAAACTGATCCCGAGCCAGCACTTTACCAAGCCACCGGCACGTTACAGTGAAGCTTCACTGGTTAAAGAGTTGGAAAAACGCGGGATTGGCCGTCCATCTACCTATGCCTCGATCATCTCGACCATTCAGGATCGTGGCTATGTGCGGGTAGAGAGTCGCCGGTTCTACGCGGAAAAAATGGGTGAGATCGTCACCGATCGCCTGGAAGAAAACTTCCGTGAGCTGATGAATTACGACTTTACCGCGCGCATGGAAAATGGCCTGGACCAGGTCGCCAACAACCAGGCGGAATGGAAAGCGGTGCTGGACGAATTCTTTGCCGAATTCAGCGAGCAGTTGGAAACCGCCGAGAAGGACCCTGAAGAGGGTGGCATGCGCCCGAACCAGATGGTGATGACCAGCATTGACTGCCCGACCTGTGGCCGCAAGATGGGCATCCGCACCGCCAGTACCGGCGTGTTCCTTGGTTGTTCCGGCTACGCGTTGACGCCGAAAGAGCGCTGTAAAACCACCATCAACCTGGTGCCGGAAGCGGAAGTGCTGAACATCCTCGAAGGGGATGATGCAGAAACCAACGCCCTGCGTGCCCGTAAGCGTTGCCAGAAGTGCGGCACCGCGATGGACAGCTACCTGATCGACAACCAGCGCAAGCTGCACGTGTGCGGCAACAACCCGGCCTGTGATGGCTACGAAATCGAGCAGGGCGAATTCCGCCTGAAAGGTTACGACGGCCCGATCGTTGAGTGTGAGAAATGTGGTTCCGAAATGCACCTGAAAATGGGACGCTTTGGTAAGTACATGGGCTGTACCAACGAAAACTGCAAGAATACCCGTAAGATCCTGCGCAGCGGTGAAGTTGCTCCGCCGAAAGAGGACCCGGTCCCGCTGCCAGAGTTGCCGTGCGAGAAATCGGACGCCTACTTTGTGTTGCGTGACGGGGCCGCAGGCGTGTTCCTGGCGGCCAACACCTTCCCTAAATCGCGCGAAACCCGTGCGCCGTTAGTGGAAGAGTTGCTGCGCTTCAAAGATCGTTTGCCGGAGAAATTGAGCTATCTGGCCGATGCGCCGGTGGCCGATCCCGAAGGCAACAAAACGATGGTGCGCTTCAGCCGTAAAACCAAGCAGCAGTATGTCTCATCAGAAAAAGACGGTAAGGCCACCGGCTGGTCCGCATTCTTCGTTGATGGCAAATGGGTTGAAGGCAAGAAGTAACCCGGCGCAAGGCAATACCAAAAAACCAGCTCACTGAGCTGGTTTTTTATTGGCGAAAATCGGCTGGCGGATCTATTCTTCTCTGCTTTTTCTTATTTTTATCGGCAAGGCTCGGCGTTGATAATCATGCGAAAAGATCGTTATCATCTTGTGAAGCAGCTCTATACTTGGTGTCGTGACATGATATAATGGTTATATAAAAACGTTTTTTATGATTAAAGCTTATTAGCAACGGCGTTTTCATCAGCATCTGGGCGAAATCACTGTGTTTAAGGCTTGTGAGAATTAAGCATACCGGGCAACACCGAGATACCTGGCTGCGGCAGGCCGCAGTGTTTTAACCTAGGATGGTATTCAAATATGAAATTGCAGCAACTTCGTTACATCGTAGAAGTGGTGAATCATAACCTCAACGTCTCTTCCACGGCTGAAGGTCTCTATACCTCGCAACCGGGTATCAGTAAGCAGGTGAGGATGCTGGAGGATGAGCTAGGCATCCAGATTTTCGCTCGTAGCGGCAAACACCTGACCCAGGTGACGCCTGCCGGCCAGGAAATTATCCGCATTGCCCGCGAAGTGTTGTCCAAAGTGGAGGCCATCAAGGCCGTTGCCGGGGAACATACTTACCCGGACAAAGGTTCGCTGTATGTGGCAACGACCCATACCCAGGCACGCTACGCCTTGCCCAATGTGATCAAAGGCTTTATTGAGCGTTACCCGCGCGTGTCTCTGCATATGCACCAGGGCTCGCCAACGCAGATTGCTGAAGCGGTTTCCAAAGGTTCCGCAGACTTTGCCATTGCCACTGAAGCGCTGCACCTGTACGACGATTTAATCATGCTGCCGTGCTACCACTGGAACCGGGCGGTGGTTGTGAAGCCCGATCACCCATTAGCGGGCAAGAGCCACATCACCATTGAAGAATTGGCCGAGTATCCTATCGTCACCTATACCTTTGGCTTTACGGGGCGCTCAGAGCTGGATACGGCGTTCAACCGGGCGGGGTTGACCCCGCGCATCGTGTTTACCGCAACCGATGCCGACGTGATCAAAACTTATGTACGTCTGGGGCTGGGTGTTGGTGTGATCGCCAGCATGGCGGTCGATCCGGTGCAGGATCCGGATTTGGTGATGGTGGATGCCCGAGATATCTTCACCTATAGCACCACCAAGATCGGTTTCCGCCGCAGTACCTTCTTGCGCAGCTATATGTACGACTTTATTCAACGCTTTGCACCGCATCTGACGCGCGACGTGGTCGATACCGCCGTGGCTTTGCGCACCAATGATGAGATTGAGGCGATGTTCAAGGATATCAAGCTGCCGACCAAATAGGTCGTAACTTGAGCCGCATTAAACAATCTAAACCGCCTTACATGGCGGTTTTTCTTTGGCAGACGCCTGCTAACTCATTGACCTGCCAGTAGCTTCCTGCCTTTGATTGCTCTTGCCTATCGTTATGATCAAAACGTGTTGTTATCAGAACGTTACATGGGGTTTGTGTTATCTTTAAATAACACCTCAGAAATCACCCTGGTTTGACATAATAAAAAATGGAGGAGCTATGTCGTCCGATCTTCGTAAAACGAGTATGGATAAGCTGGTAGCACTGGGTAGTGAGTATCACTATTACAGTTTGCCGCTGGCGGCCAGACAGTTAGGGGATATTGACCGGCTGCCGAAATCGATGAAAGTGTTACTGGAAAACCTGTTGCGCCATGTGGATGGTGATACGGTACAGGTTGACGATCTGAAGGCGATCGTAGGCTGGTTGCAAACCGGCCATGCCGATCGAGAAATTGCTTATCGCCCGGCGCGGGTACTGATGCAGGATTTCACCGGCGTACCTGCCGTGGTGGATTTGGCGGCAATGCGTGAGGCCGTTCTGCGCCTGGGCGGGAAGGTCGATCAGGTGAATCCACTGTCACCGGTCGATCTGGTTATTGACCACTCGGTTACCGTCGATGAATTTGGCGACGATGACGCCTTTGGTGAAAACGTGCGTATCGAAATGGAGCGCAACCACGAACGCTACACTTTCCTGCGCTGGGGGCAAAAGGCCTTCAACCGCTTCCGCGTGGTGCCACCCGGCACAGGCATCTGCCATCAGGTGAACCTGGAGTATCTGGGGCAAACCGTTTGGCACACTGAAGAGGATGGCCAACGCATTGCTTACCCCGATACCTTGGTGGGTACCGATTCCCATACCACCATGATCAACGGTCTTGGTATCCTGGGCTGGGGCGTTGGCGGAATTGAGGCCGAAGCTGCCATGTTAGGCCAGCCGGTTTCCATGCTGATCCCGGATGTGGTGGGCTTTAAACTCAGCGGTAAGTTATCCGAGGGTATTACAGCCACCGACTTGGTGCTCACCGTTACCCAAATGCTGCGTAAGCACGGCGTCGTCGGTAAGTTTGTTGAGTTTTATGGTGATGGGCTGGCCGATTTGCCGTTGGCGGACCGTGCAACCATTGCCAACATGTCGCCAGAGTTCGGGGCAACCTGTGGCTTCTTCCCGGTAGATGACGTGACGCTGGGCTACCTGCAGTTAAGTGGTCGTAGCGCCGAGCAGATCGCATTGGTGGAAGCCTATGCCAAGGCTCAGGGGATGTGGCGTAATCCCGGTGATGAACCGGTATTTACCAGCACGTTGTCGCTGGATATGTCGACGGTCGAAGCCAGCCTGGCTGGGCCAAAACGCCCGCAAGACCGCGTTGCATTGCCGCAGGTACCCACCGCATTCACCGCTGCGACCGAACTGGAAATTGGCGGTCAGAAAGATAAACAGGAATCTAAACGCTTCACCCTCAACGGCAAAGATCACGAGTTGCATACTGGTGCAGTGGTGATCGCAGCCATTACCTCCTGTACCAACACTTCCAACCCGAGCGTGATGATGGCCGCCGGTCTGTTGGCCAAAAAGGCCGTTGAAAAAGGTTTGAAGACCAAGCCGTGGGTGAAAACCTCGTTGGCACCGGGTTCCAAAGTGGTGACCGAATACTTCGACCGCGCGAAACTGACACCGTACCTGGAGCAGTTGGGCTTTAACCTGGTCGGTTACGGCTGCACGACCTGTATTGGTAACTCTGGCCCGTTGCCCGATCCGATTGAGCAGGCGATCAAGGCAGGGGATCTCACCGTAGGGGCAGTGCTGTCCGGTAACCGTAACTTTGAAGGGCGTATCCATCCGTTGGTAAAAACCAACTGGCTGGCTTCACCGCCGCTGGTGGTAGCCTATGCGCTGGCGGGTAACATGAAGGTCGATCTGACCAATGATGCGCTGGGCGTAGGCCGCGACGGCAAGCCGGTCTATCTGAAGGATATCTGGCCTACCAGCCAGGAGGTGGCTCAGGCGGTGGCCGAGGTCAGTACCGAAATGTTCCATAAGGAATATGGCGCAGTATTTGACGGCGACGCCAGTTGGCAAGCGATCCAGGTGACCGGTTCAGCGACCTATGAATGGCAAGCCGATTCAACCTATATTCGCCATCCGCCATTCTTCACTACCATGAAGGCGCAACCGGACCCGGTACAGGACATTAAAGGTGCGCGTATTCTGGCAATCCTCGCGGACTCGGTGACCACTGACCATATCTCACCTGCGGGCAACATCAAGCGTGACAGCCCAGCAGGGCGCTACCTGAGCGAGCGAGGAGTAGAGGTAAAAGAGTTCAACTCTTATGGTTCACGCCGCGGTAACCATGAAGTGATGATGCGGGGCACCTTCGCCAACATCCGTATCCGTAACGAAATGGTTCCGGGTGTGGAGGGCGGTTATACCCGGCATCTGCCTTCGCAGAATCAGATGGCCATCTATGATGCCGCCATGCAGTATCAGCAGGAGCAGGTGCCACTGGCGGTGATTGCCGGTAAAGAGTATGGCTCCGGCTCCAGCCGTGACTGGGCAGCCAAAGGGCCGCGTTTATTGGGGGTACGAGTGGTGATTGCGGAATCCTTCGAGCGTATCCACCGTTCCAACCTGATCGGCATGGGTATCTTGCCGTTAGAATTCCCGCAGGGAATAACGCGCAAATCGCTGGGTTTGACGGGAGAGGAACTGATCGACGTAAGCGGTTTACTGGCGTTACAACCCGGCCAGACGGTACCGGTTAATCTCACCTATGCCGATGGTCGGCAGGTGGTGGTCAATACCCGCTGCCGCATTGATACCGGCAATGAGCTAACCTATTACCAGAACGACGGCATCCTGCACTACGTTATCCGTAAAATGTTGTAGAGAGAACAAGGGCGCCAGCAGGCGCCCTTGTTGTTATTTTTTGTCCAGCAAGTGGCCCATTTTCGCGGCCTTGGTCGCCAGGTAACGCTCATTTTTCGGGTTACGGCCAACGATCAATGGCACGCGTTCGGAAATATTAATCCCCGCCTCGCTAAGGATTTCAACCTTCTTCGGGTTATTGGTCAGCAGGCGCACCGCATCCACTCCCAGCAGTTTGAACATATCGGCGCATAACGTGAAGTCACGCTCATCGGCGGCAAAGCCTAGCTGATGGTTGGCTTCTACCGTGTCCGCCCCTTTGTCCTGCAAGGCATAGGCGCGTATCTTGTTCAACAGACCGATATTACGGCCTTCCTGGCGGTGATACAGCAGAATGCCACGGCCTTCCTCGGCGATCTGTTCCAACGCGGCTTCCAGTTGAAAACCACAGTCACAGCGCAGGCTGAACA
>NZ_JBKJYW010000526.1:0-9669 GCF_046715635.1 Serratia sp. (in: enterobacteria) | reverse complement strand
CCCTCGTTTTTTATCTTTTGCCATGTTCTGACCCTACTCCGTACCAATGGCTTGCAAATGCGAAAAATTAATTCGCCGAGTCTATCACTTTCCCTGGCACAGCAACACGCATCGGCAATGCTTTCATCGCGGTAGTTTTAGCGCTTCCACCGCCTCCAGGCTGCAACTTATCCGCAATCCGGTATAGAATGGCGGTAACTTTTCGTTAACCCCGCAACTGATTAAGACTCTTTATGGCAAAACAACCACCGCGCGGCGCACTCAAAAAACCGCAGACGGCCTCCGCTGGCCAGATCCGCATCATCGGCGGCCAATGGCGCGGGCGCAAACTGCCGGTGCCCAACAGCGAAGGCCTGCGCCCAACCACCGACCGCGTACGCGAAACCTTGTTCAACTGGTTAGCCCCGGTGATCCGTGGCGCTCGCTGTCTGGACTGCTTCGCGGGTAGCGGTGCGTTGGGGTTGGAAGCGCTGTCGCGCTATGCCGAAAGCGCCACGCTGCTGGAATATGAACGACCAGTCGCGCAACAGCTGGGTAAAAACCTGGCGTTGTTGCAGGGCAATGGCAGCGTCGTCAATACCAACGCCTTAACCTGGTTGGCGGGCAATGGGCAACCTTTTGACGTGGTGTTTCTCGATCCCCCGTTCCGTAAAGGGTTGCTGGCCGAAACCGTCACGCTGTTGGAGCAACAGGGCTGGTTAGCGAACGAGGCCTGGATTTACGTCGAGGCCGAAGCCGAAAGCGCCGCCACCGATGTCCCTGCAACCTGGACATTGCACCGCGAGAAGGTCGCCGGCCAGGTAGCTTACCGCCTTTACCTACGCACCCTTGAAGAGAAAACCGAACATGCTGATTAATCTGGGCCGTCTACTGATGCTGTGCGTGTGGGGCTTTCTGCTCACCAACCTGTTTCACCCGTACCCCAAGCCGCTGACCTACTTCATCAACGTAGCCTTGTTCTTTATGGTGGTGATGCACGGGCTACAGCTGGTGTTACTGAAATCCACCCAGCCGAAAGACCAGCCCATCAGCCGCTGGCTGGAAACCAAGATCTTTATTTTTGGCGTGTTT
The DNA here is from genome assembly GCF_046715635.1 of Serratia sp. (in: enterobacteria). Lineage (GTDB taxonomy): Bacteria > Pseudomonadota > Gammaproteobacteria > Enterobacterales > Enterobacteriaceae > Chania. The sequence continues at coordinate 8,598 of NZ_JBKJYW010000526.1, read as the reverse complement.
GAGCTGCTGGACTGGCAGAAAAAGCAGCCGCCACTGAAGAAAAAATAGCCTATTAACGGGCGCCGCATGTGGCGCCCCTACGATTTTTGTGCCGTGAAGGAGATAAAACGGGTGCCCTGCAGGCTCAGCGTGCCCTGAGCGCCTTTATCTATCTGATTATATTGCTGCTGCGGCAACGGTATTTTGATCTCGCTGCCGCCCGTCAACGGGCGGAAGTACACTTCGTAACGCATATCTTCCACCACGATATTTTCCCGCTGCCGCGAACGACGATTCGGCGAGGGGAACTCCCGCTTGGCGCTGACTTCCACCTGCAATGTACGCACCGGCTGGCGGTCATTATCTGCATCCTGGCGGCGTTTGTTGAGGTATTGGCGAGTCGCCAGCACCGCAATCAGCGCGATCACGGCAACAAAGAACAACGGTGGCTTACTCATTGACGGTTTTCCTCTTTTACCCGGCGAATATCACTCGCACCTAAAACCGCGTAAACATAGCATTGAGAAGAAAGCATTGTCGAACCCACGCGCGCTGCTTACACTGAGAAAGTGACAACCTGGAGTTGGTTATCCCGGCTCCAATAATAAATAAGGAAGACATATGAGTTGGCCGTTCCTTGCCGTATTTTTTTCCGGTTGGTTGTTCGTTGATGCCTCCTATCGCGGCCCGCGCTGGCAACGCTGGGTATTTAAACCGGTCACCTTGCTGCTGTTGCTGTTATTGGCCTGGCAGGCTCCGGTATTGGGCCCTGCGGGTTACTTGATCGTTCTGGGCCTATTGGCGACGCTGGCGGGTGATGCCTTGCTGCTGCTGCCGCGCGAGCGCGTGCTGTACGCCATCGGCGCTTTCTTCCTCTCACACCTGCTGTATACCCTGAGCCTTGCCAGCCAGATGACCTTCAGCCTGTTCTGGCCCTTGCCGCTAGTGCTGCTGGTGATTGGCACACTGCTGCTGGCCATCATCTGGAGCCGCTTGGAAGAGATGCGCTGGCCGATCGCCACGCTGGTCGCCATGACGCTGCTGATGGTGTGGCTCGCGGGGGAACAATATTTCCTGCGCAGTACCGACTTTGGCTTCTCATTGCTGGCGGGTACCTCGCTGCTGCTGTTGGCCAATATCGTCTGGCTGCTGAACCGCTACCGCTTTACCTTCCGCGCGGCAGACGCCGTAGTCGCCTTCTGCTACTTCTCCGGGCATTTCCTCATCGTCCGCTCGCTATATCTGTAATGGCAGGCTACGGATTCGGGCAACCGGATCCGTAGCGCCCCCGCAATTAACAATAATTCTCATATCGCGCTTGACTCTGGAGTCAGCTCCAAGGTGTAGAGTGCTTGTTGAGATGATATTGGATTGCCTGAAGGGGGCGCTATGCAGACTCATAAACCACATAATCACCAAGAGCATCAGCATCAAGAACATAATCACGATCACAGCTGCGGCTGTAGTCATGACCACGCCAAAACCCAGCATGGCTGTAGCAGTGAAAAAACCCCGGTGGGAGCAACCGCTGCCCATGATCATCAATTGGCCCATGAGCACGGAGCCAGCTGTTGCAGTAGCGATGGCCCCGACGATCCGGATGAGGAGAGCGACAGGCTGGCTGCCGCTCCCCCTTCCGGCAGCCAGCGTTTCAGTTGGAAAGTCACCGGCATGGATTGCCCCAGCTGTGCCAAGAAAATCGAAAATGCCGTGACCTCGATCCCCGGCGTCGACAGCGCTCGCGTGCTGTTTGCCACTGAAAAACTGGTGGTGGATGCCCAATCCGACGTCAGCATGCGGATCCAGGACGCGGTAAAACAGGCTGGCTTTACCCTGTTAGGAACTACCCCGGCGGCACAAGGCGATGAACCGAAAGCCTCAAGGTTTGGTGAGTATGGCCCTCTGATACTGCTCTCCGCGCTGATGGCGATTAGTTGGGTTCTGGACTTTTTCAACCCACGACTGGGCGAAATTGCCTTTATCGCCACCACGCTGGTCGGCCTGGCCCCCGTTGCCAGCAAAGCCCTGCGCCTGATCCGTTCAGGCACCCCGTTCGCCATAGAAACCCTAATGAGCGTTGCCGCCATCGGTGCGCTGTTTATCGGTGCCACCGCCGAAGCGGCCATGGTACTGCTGCTGTTTATGGTAGGGGAACTGCTGGAATCCTACGCGGCCAACCGTGCACGCCGTGGCGTGAAAGCATTGATGGAATTGGTGCCGGAAGATGCTCTGCTTATCCGGGGCAACGAACGCAAACGCGTGCCGGTGTCCAGCCTGCGCCCTGGTGACGTGATAGAGATCGCGCCCGGTGGCCGCTTGCCTGCCGATGCTGAATTGCTAAACCCGTTCGCCAGCTTTGACGAAAGCGCTTTAACCGGTGAATCCGTGCCGGTAGAGCGCCAACAGGGTCAGAAAGTGGCCGCTGGCAGCCTGTCCGTCGATCAGGCCGCGCAGATGAAGGTCACTTCCGAGCCGGGCAAAAATGCCATCGACCGTATCCTGCAGCTGATTGAAGAGGCCGAAGAGCGCCGGGCACCGATTGAGCGCTTCCTCGATCGCTTCAGCCGTTACTACACTCCGGCGATCATGCTGCTGGCCGTGGCGGTGATCCTGGTGCCACCGTTGCTGTTTGCCGAGCCTTGGGAGATGTGGATCTACCGGGGTCTGACCTTGCTGCTGATCGGTTGTCCGTGTGCCTTGGTCATCTCCACGCCAGCGGCCATCACCTCTGGCCTTGCGGCGGCCACGCGCCGTGGCGCGCTGATTAAAGGTGGTGCGGCATTGGAACAATTGGGCCAAGTGCAAACCATCGCGTTCGACAAAACCGGTACGCTAACCGAAGGCAAACCGACGGTAACCGACGTGCTGCCAGCAGAGGGCCTTAGCGAGCAACAACTTCTGGCCATCGCAGCGGCAGTCGAGGCGGGTTCACATCATCCACTGGCACAGGCAATCGTCAACCGCGCAGCGGAAAACGGGGCTGCATTGCCACTGGCCGAAGGCCGCCGGGCGCTGGCTGGTATCGGGGTTGAGGGGAAGATCGACGGTAAAATCATCCTGATCAGTGCACCAGGTAAGTTGACGGAAAGCCAGATGAGCAGCAAATGGCGCAATCAGGTAGCAACGCTGGAAACGGCGGGTAAAACCGCGGTGGTGGTATTACAGGATGGGCAGGCTATCGGTTTGCTGGCGTTGCGTGACACCTTACGCAGCGATGCCAAACAAGCCATTGCTGAGTTGGCACAGTTAGGCGTTCGTGGCGTGATGCTCACCGGCGACAACCCGCGTGCAGCCGCCGCCATTGCCGATGAACTGGGGATCGATTACCGCGCCGGGTTAATGCCGGAAGACAAAGTGAAAGCGGTAACCGAGCTGAGCAAACGGCAACCCACCGCCATGATCGGCGACGGTATCAACGATGCCCCGGCGATGAAAGCGGCCAGTATTGGCATTGCGATGGGTAGCGGCACCGACGTGGCGTTGGAAACGGCCGATGCCGCCCTGACGCACAACCGATTAACTGGCGTTGCCGAGATGATCCGCATCTCCCGCGCAACACACGCCAACATTCGCCAGAACATTACCATTGCCCTTGGGTTGAAAGCAGTGTTCCTGGTCACCACCCTGCTGGGGATGACCGGACTGTGGCTAGCCGTATTGGCAGACTCTGGGGCGACCGCTCTGGTGACCGCCAACGCATTACGGCTGCTGAAAAAACGTCAGTAAGCCCATTCTATCGTCAGGGCGCAACCAACGCTGCCCTGACGCTCTTACCTGAAAAATAGCACGGCCAAGACGCACTTAATGCCCCTATAAGCCACAGGACTTTATTATATTCTCCAAGCACCTTTACACTACATACCTATAAATTCTATGAATTTATTAGGGTAATGGTCGAATTAATGAAACCACTGCATTCTTATAAAATCCTGAATCTGCTCGTCGTTACTTTCATTCCTTCCCTGGCTCTGGCGCAACAGCCTAATGACACCGCTACCGCACAGCTGATTGATGAAGCAAAACGCCCACCATTCACCCAAGGTGCGGCGATGCCAACCGACCAACACAACGCACCAACGACAGCGCCCCAGCCAGAACATCGTATGTTGCCGATTTGGGGGGATGAGGCTCGAGCCCGCGGCTATGAGCTGCCAGAGCCGTTCGGTATTGGCGTCAACTACATGAACATAAGGCAGAATATCAATGTCGAGAGTATCAACTTTTCCGGACTAGGCCTGGGTTCGCTCGCCATTCCGTCGGATTTGTTCAACATCGGCGTTGGCAAAACCCGCGAACAGAGCAAAACGGAAACCATGCGTCTGGACACCTGGCTGCTCCCGTTCCTCAACGTTTACGGCATTGTTGGCCATACCAAAGGCAGTTCGTTGTCTCAGGTCTCCGTGGACGCCGATCCCAGTAAATACAAAGGATTGGATTGGATCATCGCTTCTGCTGTGCACAGTCTGAACCAAAGCGGGCAACTGCGCGATCTGGACTTCAAGCTCGATTTTAAAGGCACCACTTACGGCGCAGGCGTCACGCTGGCCGGAGGCTATGAGAACTGGTTCACTACGCTCGATACCAACTATACCCGCACCAGCTTCAATATCCTTGACGGCCAAATCTCTGCACTGACGGTGACACCCCGTGTCGGCTACCGCTTCCAGGTGCCAGGTATCCAGGGCCAAAGCAATCTGAACCTGTGGGTCGGTAGCATGTATCAGGATGTGCAACAGGAGTTCCGAGGCAGCCTGTCTGATTTGCAGATGCCCGCAGCGCTTCAGCCACTGATCGCTATCGCCAACCAGAAAGGAGAAGGCCGTTTCGACGTGAAGCAGCATCTGCAATCACCTTGGAATATGCTGCTGGGTGCGCAATATGAGATCACGCAGCATTTCAACCTGTTGACCGAATTTGGCTTTAGCCAACGCAACAGCTTTATGGTCTCGGGTGAATATCGCTTCTGATGGCGATACCGCTCCGCTACCTGACGCTGCCCCTGCTCGCTCTGCTGTCCTGTGCCCATGCCGCTTTGCTGTCACGTCAGCAAGTTGATGGGATGCTAGCCCCTCTGGGTTCAGACAATCATTTCGACAGCAGTAAAACTATCGATTGGGGTGTGTTGCCCGGCCCGTTTTATACCCCAGAACTCGGTCTTGGCATCGGCACCGCTGTCGTGGGCCTGTACCGGCCAGACAGCCTTGATAGTGTCAGCCAAAATTCGACGCTGGCGCTAAAGGGCTTTTTCAGCAGTACCGGTGCCTTCGGCGTTGGCTTTGAAAACTACAGCTTTTTCGCTAACGACCAATGGCGCTTCTTTGCCAGCGGCTCCCTGAATAATATGCCAACCTATTTCTGGGGCACCGGTTATCAAGCCGGACGTCACGACAGCAACAAGGAGAAATATACCCAGCAATCGTTCCAGATAGCGCCACAGCTGCTGTATCGTATTGCTAGTGCCACTTACGCTGGACTCGGTTGGGATCTTTCCTCAACGCACGCCAGCGATCCCGATGGGGGAGATAGCAGCCTGTTCAAAGCTCAAGAAGCTGGCACCTCGTCGTTCAGTTCGGGGATCAGTGGCTCGTTAAGCTACGATACGCGTGATTTCGTTTCTAATGCCAGCCGTGGCCAGTTTCTCAGCCTGAGCGACACCTATTCCGCGCCAGAATTGGGCGGGGATAGCCGCTTCAATACCCTTGAAGGACAATACAACGCCTATTACAGTCTAAGTGAGAAGAGCGTACTAGCATTGGACGTCTACAGCCGCCTGACCACTGGTGATGTCCCCTGGGACAGGCTATCTGAACTGGGCGACGACAAACGGATGCGGGGCTATTACCAAGGACGTTATCGCGACAGGAATGCGTTCAGCGGCCAAGTTGAATATCGCCGCAAATTGAACTGGCGGCATGGTTATGTCCTTTGGGCAGGAGCCGGAACACTAAGCCGGAAAAGCGGTGATCTAGGCCAAGGGCCTTGGTTGCCGACGGTGGGGGCTGGCTACCGTTTTGAATTCAAACCGCGGATGAACGTACGGCTCGATTTTGGGGTCGGGCGTAAAAGCAGCGGGTTCTATTTTCAGGTAGGAGAAGCTTTTTAATGCGTTTGGTTGCGCTGATATTTTTGCTGCTGCTTAGTCCCACGCTACCCGCCAAGGCCTTGGAAACGCTGATCACCTCGCAACCTACCCGTGAGAGTCCTCTTGCCTGGCCGGTGACTGAGCCACTCTCGCCACCGGATGGTTTGCGCCCTTGCTGCGCCTTTGGCTATAACCTCAAAGTACAGGCGTTAGGCATTCCGGTACCGTTTTATCAATTGGGTAACCTCGTAGACGCCGATCGGCTTGGCGCACACCACTATAATGACAGCGCTTTCAATGCGATCGGCAACTTGATGGGATTGGGCAGTGAGCAATTGGGATTGGTCTACACCTATCGTGGGGGATTTATCGACATCGCTCACGTTCGCGATACCGCCGACAATACCCTGTTCCTGTTCAGCCAGCTGTTGCCTAAGCTGGGCCAGCAATGGACACTCGATCTTAGCCCGGAATTGGCAAAGCGTCGTATACGGCTGAACGCCTTTACCCCACCGCAAGAGGCTGCCCAACGCTATACGTTAGCGGCTTACCTGGCCGGAGAGCTCGCCTTCCAGATGGCGGCATGGCATGAAGTGGCACAGTGGTACGGCTACCAATCGGTGCCCGGATTTCCTGAAGAGATTTCTGCATTTACGCCAGAGGATTTGTATTCCAATCTGCTAGGGGCAAGGTTGGCGATCGACGCTATCCTGCAAGGGCGTGCGATATCCGTTGCCAGTTACAACAGCGCAATGGAGACACTGCTACCCGCCGCCTTGCACCAGCTTGGCGCGGTTTCAATCACCGAAACCCGGCGGCAGTTTGACGGCATTGACGGCGACTGGTGGGACAGCCACCGCCGAGTACCGGAGAAATTTTTAGTCTTGAAACGGGATTACACCACCAGCAGCAATCGCCTGCCCAATCAGCCACCCTTCGAGTATGCCGCTCCGCAACGTCTGACGTTGCCGCTACAGATTGAGGGATTAACGCTGGCAAAATTGGCGGAGCTGCAACTCGGGCCTGGAGATACCATGCACAACTTGCCAGTCCCGGCGCATTATTATCGCCCAGAGGATTTTAGTGGGTTGGCCTTACACGCGAGTGCACTGGACGCGCAGCAGATACTGCAGAAACGTGTAGCAACCGCTCGGTGATTAACTCTCAAGCCCTTTGCGCAGCAGATAGCGATACGGGGCCTGCTCAGTTTCCTGGGCCACCAGCGTATGTTCCATAAAGCGGCAAAAACCCGGGATGTCGCGGGTGGTGGCCGGATCGTCGGCGATGATCAGCAAGGTTTTACCGTTATCCATATGGCGCACGGTTTTGCGCACCATCATTACCGGTTCCGGACAGCGCAGCCCCAGCGCGTCTAGCGTCTGGTCTGCCTGGGCAAAAATGTCAGTCATACATCTCTCTCGATCTAAAACGATCGGCGAACCCTCGCCGGATCTGATTACCCGCTAGTTTACGCCGGTAGTTTTTCTGCGCAAGATACGTTAACGTTTGCGTTAAATTTAACCATTGCATTGAATATCCAAACGCGTACCATGTCGCCGCGCAGTTAACAATGGGTTCCCTCACCCCACACTCAAAAAGGCTACATATATGTATTCGTTTACCGATCGACAACGCTTAATCGCGTTGGTTTGGCTATCGCTATTCCACATCGCCATCATTACTTCCAGCAACTATCTGGTACAGCTGCCGATCAGCATTTTCGGCTTTCACACCACCTGGGGCGCCTTCACTTTTCCGTTTATCTTCCTGGCTACTGACCTGACCGTACGGATCTTCGGAGCCCCGCTGGCACGCAGGATTATCCTTGCCGTGATGGTCCCGGCGCTGTTTATCTCTTATGTGATCTCCACCGTCACTTTCCAGGGCGAGTGGCAGGGCTTTGCCGCCTTGACCAGCTTCAACCTGTTTGTGGCGCGTATCGCCGCCGCCAGCTTTATGGCGTACGTGCTGGGCCAGATCCTGGACGTGCAGGTGTTCAACCGCCTGCGCCAACGCAGCGCCTGGTGGGTTGCTCCCGCTGCAGCCATGTTCCTGGGCAATATCAGCGATACCCTGGCCTTCTTCTTCATCGCCTTTTACAAAAGCAGCGATCCCTTTATGGCTGCCAACTGGGTGGAAATCGCGCTGGTAGATTACAGCTTCAAAGTGCTGATCTGCCTGGTATTCTTCCTGCCGATGTACGGGGTACTGCTCAATATGCTGCTCAAACGTCTGGCAGAACGCCAACCCGCCAACCGGTTGCAACTGAGTTAATCCGCCTTCTGGTTTATAGTGGGCAGTCTGACTTTATGACGGCTGCTCATGCGCTTAACCACTCGCCATGCTAAGAATGCTCATTGGCCACGAATATCAGATTTTCGCTCTAGAAAAGAAAGGCGAAGTAGACGACTATCGTCTATTACTTAAAAAAACCCTGTGACATCCATTGCCATACGGTCAACCAACTCTATCTGCAAAGGAATAAGGAACACCAGATGCGTAAAGTAACAAAATTGATGGGTATCGGCCTGTTAGTG
>NZ_JBKJYW010000525.1:0-11981 GCF_046715635.1 Serratia sp. (in: enterobacteria) | reverse complement strand
ATGGCGGCGGTGATGGCCGCAATACACACCGTGAAACCGCCAAAGGGGGCCAACACCAAAGCCGTCAGGGCGGTCCAAGTGATTAATGGTGAAGTGGGGACGTTATACCCGCCGGCCTTGAGAGTGGCGATGCCAGGTGCGTTCTGCGAAGCCATCGTCACGACAAAGAAAGGAATACCTATGCCCAGCAACGTCGACAGCGTGAAGTGGGGAGCGATAAATTCCGGCTTGGCGAAGGACAGCGCTTGTTGGGTGAAATGAATGTTACCCTGTAACGCCGCGATGATCAGCCCGGCAATCAGCGTCAGAACGATGCCGTAGCGCGGCAGATAGCGGCGAGTGAACAGATACACCAGGCACATACCGGCGCTGAGTGAAAAATTGATCTGCAAAGAAGCAAAGGCGTCCAACCCGAAGCGGAGTAATATCCCGGCCAGCATCGCTGCCGATATGGCCTGCGGGATATGGTTCATCAACCTGGCAAACAGGCCGGTGACACCACACAGCAGGATCAGTCCACTGGCGAAAATGAACACCCCGATGGCCTCATTGAGTGGGGTGCCGGGCAAACTGGTGACTAACAACGCGGCACCGGGCGTCGACCAGGCCGTGAGGATTGGCGTACGGTAATAGAGCGATAGCCCCAACGAGGTGAGACCCATGCCTAGACCAAGCATGCTCAGCCAGCCGCCAATTTGTATCGGGCTGGCCCCTGCAGCCGCTGCGGCCTGGAAAATAATCGCCGCAGAACTGGTGTAACCTACCAATACCGCCACAAAACCGGCGACGATGGCAGAAAAGGAGATATCACGTAATGAGAGTGCAGGACGCATAGCCGCTCCCGAGTCAGTGTGCGTTATAACGGTCGAATTGACGGAGCATAGCATCGTGCGTTATAGCGCACAAGGGGCTATAATCGCCGCAGGTTTATCAGGAGAACAGCTATGCAGGATCTTGCCAGCCATTTGGCACAAACGCTGAAGTCATTACGTACCCAGCGCGGTTGGAGCCTTAATCAGGCCGCCGAAAATACGGGCGTCAGCAAGGCGATGCTCGGGCAGATCGAACGGGGCGAGTCCAGCCCAACGGTGGCGACCTTATGGAAAATGGCTACCGGGTTTAACGTGGCTTTCTCCGCTTTTCTGGAAACGGCGCCGCTGCAACCAGCAGCTATGTTGCATCGTTATGGCGAGTTGCCAATCTTCAATCAAGACAATGCCGACATGCGCGTGGTACCGCTGTTTCCTTTCGACCACCAACTGGGTTTTGATATGTTTGTGATCGACTTGGCTCCTGGCGCGCTCAGTGAATCCTCGGCTCATGAGCCGGGCGTGATTGAACATGTGATTGTCATCAGTGGCCAGTTGGAGCTGGCGATTAACGGCGAGTGGCATAGCCTTGCCAGTGGCGAAGCCATGCGTTTCCAGGCGGATTGCCCACATGCGTATCATAATGCCAGCGCAGAATCAGTTCGCATCCACGATCTGATCCATTACCCGCAGGATTTATCGCCACGGGATAGAGAAGGGTGCTCATAGATCGTCTCCCTGTAAGTCACGGATGGGGCGAACCCCATCCGTGGGATCGCCTTACCGTTGTTTCAGGCAAGACAGAATGGCAGCAATTTCCGTTGTTCCTTGTCTGACACGCAATTCACATAGCGAATCACGAGTTATCCAGGTGAATGCGATCAGCGTCACACAGATAACGATCAGGCATAAAACCAGCAGTTTTTGCGGCATTCTTAACCTCCTTATCCCTTGATTTCGGGAATTTTAGAGGATAATCTCACCTTGTTAGGGAGTGAGATCGGCCTCGGATTGATGTAAATCGGTCCGGGGCTTTTCTCTTTCCATCCTTTACCAAATGCTCCAGACGGAAAGATCCAGAGCACCCACCTGCAGTCTACTTAATCCCCACGCTGTTGAATGCACTCGATTGTTCAGATAGCGAAGCGTTTCGCAATTTTTCTGTGCAGCATAAAAAAACGCCGAAGCTAGGCTCCGGCGTTTTTTGAGGTCAGGTTACAGCAGGGATTAGAGGGCAGCCGCTTTCGCTTTTGCAGCCGTATCTTCTGCGGTATCCAGCGTCATGCGGTACAGCTTCGGTGCGGTGAGCATCATCAGCACGGCGATCACCGCCGTGGCGATACCAATCTGCATAAACACATGGCTGTAGATAGCCAAAGAAGCATGCGCGTCGTTGATGTCGCTTGGTACGGCGGTCAGACCTGCTACTTTACCGGCGATCAGCGCGGCGGCGGCGGTGGTCAGGAACCAGGAGCCCATGATAAAGCCCATCAGACGCTGCGGCACCAACTGAGCCACCATGGCCAGACCCAGACCAGAAATCATCAGCTCACCGATACTCTGCAGGGCATAGCTCAAGATTAGCCAGTTAACGGACACGATGCCCTGGTCGTTGGCGAAGCTTGCGCCCCACGGCAGCACCAGGAACGCCCCGGAACACAGGATCATGCCGAAGGCAAACTTGTGCGGCATTGGCAGACGATCGCCCATCTTGTTATACAGCGCGGCGAGAATAGGGCTGGCCATCATGATCCAGAACGGATTCAGTGCCTGATACTGCTCCGGCTCAAAAGCGATCCCCAGAATATTGTGCTCAACGTTGTGGATAGCAAAGAAGTTCAGTGAAGTTGGCATCTGGCTATACAACACGAAGAATACTACCGCTTCGAGCATCAGCAGGAAGGCTACGATCATTTTACGACGTGCGGCACCGTGTAAGGCGAAGGTTTCCTTGGCGAACACGATGACGATACCCACAGAGACGATAGCCAGTGCCCAGCGTGCGATAATCTGGTTGTGCAGCAACCAGCTGGAAACGGCGACCAATGCCACTACGCCAACGATAACCATCAGCAGTTTCTTGATCTGCAAAGGCTTAAAATCAGGTTTTGAACCGTATTGCTTCACCCAGCGGTGGCACATCATAAAGTTGACCAGGGTGATCAACATACCTACCACGCTCAGTGAGAAGGCGACGCTCCAGCCATATTTGGCAGCCAACCACGGCGTTGCCAGCATGGAGAAGAATGAGCCGATGTTGACGGACATATAGTACATAGTGAATGCACCGTCCAAACGCGGATCGTCTTTCTCATAGCAGGTTGACAGCAGGGAAGAAGGGTTGGCTTTAAACAGACCGCTACCGACGGCGATGGTGGCCATCCCCAGGTAAACCCAGAAGATATCATGGCCAGAATAGGCCACCATGGCGTAACCGGCGGCCAGCACGATGGCCCCCAATACGATCACCCGCTTGGAGCCAAGAACTTTATCCCCCAACCAGCCACCAATGGCCACGAAACCGTACACCAGTGCGCTGAATGAGGAGAACAGCGTAATCGAGTCGGCCTCACTCAGGCCAAGCATCTTGACCAGATAGACCGCCATGATGCCTTGCAGACCGTAGTAGCCGAAACGTTCCCAGAGTTCAATCGAGAAGATCAGGTAGAAGGCCTTAGGTTGCTTAAACGCGTTAAGGCTAATGTTATCCGAAGAATTGTTGTTTGCAGTTGACACTGGTACCTCTGGTTTTTTCACTACCCGTATTGTCAGGACGGGAAATAGCAGAATGTGATGCAGGGCTGCACCCTTCTGCATTGTTATAGGATGAATGCCGGCGGTTAATGTTCACTATCTTTGTCAACGAGGCAAGCTTTTTGACATGTTCTGTTACATATAACATTAACATCGCTATGCAACTATGTTGCAAATGTTATGCAGTATTAACGTTTGCCATTATTAAATTTGCCGAGTTTTTGTTTTGCTTAAAAGCTATCCTGAATTAATTTAGCTATATCTTCTGCTATTTGCTCCATATCCAGTCCATACCAATGCTCATGACTGCTTAGGCCTTGGTTTGTTGTGCATAACATGGAATATGTGAAACTTTAGAAAATAGGGTATTCGGATGAGAGGTTTGTAAATGAGATGTGATCGTCAAGACGTGAGGTTAACCACAATTTTTGACTAATTTTACGGTTGAAAATATCTGAAACAGCGAGTTTGTAGGGAAATCCCGGATTTCACCAAGGTTAATGCTGCCCGAAGTCACATTTTTGATAAAAACCGGAGAGAAGAGTCGCGGACACGGAGCACCGTGCCCAGCAGGCTCAGTTTAGCGGATAGACTTTCTCTTTAAACTCGCACAAGTCTTCGATAATGCATGAACCGCAGCGCGGTTTACGGGCGATACAGGTATAGCGGCCATGCAGGATAAACCAGTGATGGCAGTCGACTTTAAACTCGGCGGGAACCACTTTCAGCAGCTTTTCCTCCACCTGCTCCACGTTTTTCCCTGGGGCGAAGTGGGTGCGGTTACAGACGCGAAAGATATGGGTATCAACGGCAATGGTTGGCCAGCCGAAGGCGGTGTTCAACACCACGTTGGCCGTTTTACGTCCCACGCCGGGCAAGGCTTCGAGTGCGGCACGATCTTCCGGTACTTCACCGTCATGCTTTTCCAGCAGAATACGGCAGGTTTTAATCACGTTCTCGGCTTTGCTGTTAAACAGGCCGATGGTTTTGATGTACTCTTTTACGCCGTCTACCCCCAACGCCAGCAAAGCCGCCGGCGTGTTGGCAACCGGGTAGAGCTTGGCCGTGGCCTTGTTAACGCTGACGTCGGTGGCCTGAGCGGAGAGCAGCACGGAAATCAACAGCTCAAAAGGTGTGGTATACACCAGTTCGGTGGTCGGATGTGGGTCGTTATCCCGTAAGCGGGTCAGGATCTCCAGGCGTTTCTCTTTATTCATAACGCTTTCTCTACGTGTCCCTGTTCCATGTTAGGTTCAACAGCCAAAGCCTTGGCTTTACGCGCCTTCATTTTTTCGTCAATCAGATATTTGGTTGCCAGCATCAACCCCAGACCGATAAAGGCACCCGGTGGCAGCATGGCCAGCAGGAAAGGGGTGTCGAAATGGACAATCTCGATGCGCAGCACCTTGGCCCAACCGCCCAGCAGCAGGTCAGCGCCATCAAATAGCGTACCGTTACCTATTAGCTCGCGCAGCGAACCCAGCACAAACATGGCACTGGTGGCGCCGAGCCCAATGGCCATACCGTCGATCAATGCCAATCCTACCGGTTTTCGCGCTGCCACCGCTTCAGCTCGCCCCACCACGATGCAGTTGGTGACGATCAACGGGATAAAAATCCCTAACGACTGATACAGGCCGAAAGCGTAGGCGTTGATCAGCATCTGCACGACACTTACCGCGGCGGCAATGATCATCACGTAAATCGGGATGCGGACTTCGCTCGGGATCCAACGGCGCAGGGCGGAAATGGAACCGTTGGTAATGGTCAACACCAGCGTGGTGGCCAGCCCAAGCCCCAAGGCGTTGGTAGCAGTCGACGTCACCGCCAGCAGCGGGCACAGCCCCAATAATTGCACTAGCGCAGAGTTGTTTTTCCACAACCCCTGCACGATTAACTCTTTGGCTTCACTCATTCGCTGGCTCCGCAGGCAGGCAAGGTATCCAGTTTAGGCGGCAGCGTCTGCATAAACAACGCTGTACGACGTACGGCATTGACCACAGCTCGCGGGGTGATGGTGGCCCCGGTGAACTGATCAAACATGCCGCCGTCTTTCTTCACAGCCCAACGTTTATCCTCTGGGCCGTCGATCTTCTTCCCGCTGAAAAAGGTGATCCAGTCGGTGATACGTAGTTCGATTTTGTCGCCCAGCCCAGGCGTTTCGTGATGTTCCATCACGCGGGTTCCCAGCACCGTGCCGTTAAAATCGGCGCCAACAAGCAGTTGGATTGCTCCAGAATAACCGTCAGGCGCGGTCGTTTCCAGCGCGGCCGCCACCAGTTGGCCCTGCTTACGTGCCAGATACAGATGGTGCGGCGTGCCGTTGCCCAACGCCGGATCGCTGACCAGCAGGCATTCTCTCTGCATATCGTTGTCATAATGTTCCGGCGGGACGACCTGGTCCAGCAGCGCTTTCTGTTGCAACGCCGCCTGGTGGGCAATAGTGGTTTTGGTTAACTGGTACACCACGGCGGTCAGGCCGGTGGTGACAGCGGCAAACACGGCCAGTGTGGTGCCATGCTTTCTCATGGAATTAAGCATATTGACTCCTCAACGGTGGCCATACACGCGTGGCTGCGTGTAGTGATCGATCAAAGGCACGGTAATGTTGGCCAGCAGTACGGCAAAGGCTACCCCGTCTGGATAACCGCCATACACGCGGATCAGCCAGACCAGCAAGCCAACCAGGCCGCCGTATATCAATCGCCCTTTAGGCGTGGTAGAGGCACTGACCGGGTCGGTGGCAATAAAGAAAGCCCCGAGCATAGTGGCCCCGGAAAACAGGTGGATCAGCGGGGAAGCCTGATGGGCGGGATCTAACGTCCAGGCTAATCCTGAGCACAGGGCAATGACGGCCAACATGCTGAACGGGATTTGCCAGTGGATCAGTTTACGGCCCAGCATAAACAGGCCGCCGAGCAGGAAGCCCAGGTTAATCCACTGCCAGCCGATACCGGCCAGGGTGCCACCAAACAGCGGTTGCTGGAGCACCTGCTCTACCGAGTGGCCGCTGCGTAGGCCGGTTTTAAAGCCGTCCAATGGCGTTGCCTGGCTGATGCCATCAACGCCCATCTGCAATTGGTGCAGAGTGGCTCCCTGGGCGGTGTGGCCGCTGAAAATAGCTAGCAGGGTATCCGGCAGGGTCAGGGTGGTCGCACGCAGTTCTTCCGGTGGTAACCAACTGGTCATCTGTACCGGGAAGGAGATTAGCAGCACCACATAACCCACCATGGCCGGGTTGAAAGGGTTTTGCCCCAGTCCGCCGTACAGCTGTTTGGCGATCACAATGGCGAAAAAGGTGCCGATAACGATCATCCACCAGGGAGCCAGCGGTGGCAGGCTAATGCCCAGCAACAGCGCGGTGAGCAGGGCGGAATTATCTGCCAGCCGTGCCTTGACCGGCTGTTTACGTAGCGCAAGAATGGCGGCTTCGGCCCCGAGGGCGGTTACCATCGCCAGCGCGGTCTGAATAAGGTTGCCATAGCCAAAAAACCACAGCTGTGCGGCCATGCCGGGAATGCAGGCCAGCATAACCCAAAGCATGATGCGGCTGGTGCTTTGCTGGCTATGGGTAAACGGAGAGCTGGCGATGTGTAAGCCTTTGGGGGCTGCCTGTTGTACCGGCCTGAACTTCATAGAATAACTACCATTTCTTTGCCATGTTAATCAGTGCATTCACGGTGCGGGCACCGGGGGAAATTACAGTGCTGCATTCTACCTCAATCATATGTCCGGTAATACGTGCTAATCATAAGGATATTCAGCTTTTGCTGTGAGAAAAATCCAGACTGGGTGTAAAACGTGCAGTATGGGTTGTCATACTGATGATCGAGCTGCTATTTTTGGACTCCTTGGCGCACGGAATAACAACTTTCATATAATTAACGTAGGTTACTATTCTGGGCATTTTTGAAGTAGCGAACATCTGATAATGACTAATGAAGATATTTTATTTATTGAAGAGCTGATTGAATGGGTCGAAATTCATCTGGAAACGCGGCCAAATCTGGATGAGGTTGCGCGTATCTCCGGCTACTCCAAGTGGCACCTGCAGCGTAAGTTCAAGCGTATCACCGGTATCCAGCTCGCCACCTATATTCGCTCACGCATTCTTACCCGTGCGGCGGTTGCGCTGCGCATCAGCAACCGTATGATTATCGATATCTCCGATGAATTGGGGTTTGATTCACAGCAAACCTTTACCCGGATGTTTAAGCAACGTTTTGGCATTACGCCAAACCGCTACCGTACCATGGACAAATGGGACGTGAAGAGCCTGATGCCGCGCTTCGACTTCGAAGCCGTGTATGAGGCAGGTTTTTATCCGGAGATACAGCGGATGAAGTTGCCGGATACGCACCTGGTCGGTTTTACGCGCGAGATGGAGTTTGATACAGCCCAAGAGATGGCCATTTCTTCCTGTATCGCCATGAAGGGTGAAATCTTTAATGACTTCTTCAAAGGGCTGAATATGGAGTGCCACAAGGTATTCAGCATCCATTCTGCCAATGAGCGCGGCGAAGGCGAGTGTTCAGTCACGCATACCATGGCGGTGGAGCCGGAATTCAAGAAGGACATCCTTTCTGGCCACAAGATTGAAGATATTCGCTTGCCCGCGCGCGAGTACATCGCGATTACCCATCAGGGGACGGCCAAAGAGTGTGTGAAATTTATCTCTTACCTGATCTCGCAGGTGATGCCAGGGCTGCGCAACGAAGTGCGCGGGAGCATAGAGATGGAGATGATCGAAGCCAAGGCGTGGAACCAGGATGCCAAACTGAGGCAGATCGATGTCAATTACACTTACCTGATTTCTATCGATTAAGTGGGGCCTTGCGTTCGGCAAGACCCCCAAACAGCTTACTCTTTATCTACCATCGCTAGCTGCTGTGCGGCCTTTTTGGCCTTGACCCGGGCCAGCGCGGCAGCAACGGCAGCCTTGCGCGGATCCTCCGTTTCTGCCGTAGGGATGGGTTCCTCATCAACTTGCGGTTGTGAAAGCTCAGCTTGCTGTGCGGCCTTTTTGGCCTTGACTCGGGCTAGCGCGGCGGCAACGGCGGCCTTGCGCGGATCGTCCGGTTCAACCGTAGGGATAGGTTCCTCGTCAACTAGCGGTTGAGAAAGCTCAGCCTGCTGCGCGGCCTTTTTCGCTTTCACGCGGGCTAATGCTGCCGCTACCGCAGCCTTACGCGGATCCTCTGAAACGACAGTTTCCGCCACGTTCTCAGCGTCTTGTGCCTGCGCCGCTTTCTTGGCTTTGACTCGTGCCAACGTCGCAGCCACGGCCGCTTTACGTGGGTCCTCATCTTGCACCGCGGCGGCCGCAGGCATCTCGCTTGCCTGCTCGAGCTTACGCTCTCTGGCCTGTGCCTTACGCGCTTCGCGGGCAGCAATGGCGGCGCTGTTATCCGGTTCCTGGCCAGTGATAGCAATGCCAGCCGCCTCACTGTTTTTACTGCGCACGCGAGCCAGCGCCGCCTGAACGGCATCCTGATCGCTGTCGGTCAGTTTCACCGCGGCCTTTTTATGACGCTCTTCGCGCGCCAGCTTCTCACGCTCTAAGCGGGCCAGCTTGGCTTCATAACGTGCCTTGGCTTCGGCGGTACGTGCCGCTTCCTGATCCAACGCGTTAATCTCAGCCTTCTCTTGGCGATAATATTGCACTAACGGAATATTGCTGGGGCAAACGTAGGCACAGGCACCACATTCGATACAGTCGAACAAATTATGTTTACGCGCCTTCTCGTGTTCTTCACCACGGCTGAACCAGTAAAGCTGCTGCGGCAATAGCCCGGCAGGGCAGGCATCAACGCACAGCCCACAGCGGATACAGGACTGCTCTGGTTCTTGTACGGCCATTTCGTCCACCGTAGGGGCCAGCAAGCAGTTGCTGATTTTGACGATCGGCACGTCTAACGTTGGCAGCGTAAAGCCCATCAGCGGGCCGCCCATTACCACCATCTGCTGGGATTGCGGTCGATAGCCGCCAAAGGCCAGCAGGTGTTGTACCGGGGTGCCGAGGCGCGCCCAGACGTTGCCCGGTTGGCTCATGGCCTCACCGGTTAAGGTGACGACTCGTTCAATCAATGGCTCGCCATCGACAATCGCACGCTTGATGGCAAAGGCGGTGCCTACGTTCTGCATCAGCACGCCGATGGTGGACGAACGCTTGCCGTGAGGCACTTCTTTGCCCGTCAGGATCTTGGTTAACTGCTTGGCCCCGCCCGAAGGATATTTGGTAGGGATCACCCGCAGGGCGATGTCATCCTGCCCGCGCAAAGCGGCTTTCAGAGCGGCGATAGCTTCCGGCTTGTTATCTTCGATGCCGATCAGCGTCACCTTGGATTGTAGCAGGTGGCGCAGGATCTGGGTGCCCTCGATAATCTGAGCGGCCTGTTCCTGCATCAGCCGATCGTCGGCGGTGATATACGGCTCGCATTCGGCAGCGTTGAGGATCAGGGTTTCTACCTCTTCGCGGCCGCCTTGCAGCTTACTGGCCGTTGGGAAACCCGCACCGCCCAGCCCGGCAATCCCGGCCTGATGAATACGTTGGATCAGCTCTGCTGCGTCAAGTTGGCGGTAATCGGCTACCGGCGTCAGTTCGCACCAGCGGTCTTCGCCGTCTGGATCGAGGATCACGCACAGCTCCGCCAACCCTGAAGGGTGGGCGGTAACCTGAGGTTCAATGGCGCGGATGGTGCCTGAGGTTGGCGCATGTACCGGCAGGGTACGGCCACGGCCAAAGGTCAGCGGTTGGCCTTTCAGTACGTAGTCACCGGCTTTGACACACAGCTCACCCTCCGGCCCCAGATGCTGTTGTAAGGGGACGATAAAAATGTCGGGCAAGGGAGCCACGCGCAGTGGCACACCGCTGGACTGGGTCTTCATCTCGGGTGGATGAATACCCCCGTCAAAATCCCAAATCCGATCTTTTTTGATAGCGGCGAACAGATTAAACATGTTGCTCCACGGGGATCACTTGCACCGGAATGGTTTGCATATCCCACTTCCAGCTGGCGGTCGTGGTGGCGACCGGTTTCATTTCAATACAATCGGTCGGGCAGGGCGCAACGCACAGATCACAGCCGGTACAGAGATCGGTAATGACCGTGTGCATGGCGCGGGTAGCGCCCACGATAGCGTCGACCGGGCAGGCCTGAATGCACTTGGTGCAGCCGATGCAGTTGGCTTCGTCAATAAAGGCGACCTTACGTACCGGCTCGGCCACGGCGGCACCGCCGTCCAGCGGTTGTGGCTCGACGTTCAGTAATTCGGCCAGCTTGAGCATTACCTGCTCGCCACCCGGGGCGCATTTGTTGATTATCTCGCCATTGGCAACCGCCTCGGCATAAGGGCGGCAACCGGGATAACCGCATTGGCCACATTGGCTCTGCGGCAATATTTCGTCGATCTGTTCGGCAACCGGATCTTCTTCCACCTCAAAGCGGCGCGCGGCAAAGCCCAGCACCAGGCCAAACAGCAGTCCCAGAGCGCTTAATGCCGCCACAGCAATCCACAACGCAGTCATTAGAATCGCACCAGCCCGGTAAAGCCCATAAAGGCCAGAGACATCAGGCCAGCGGTGATCAAGGCGATGGAGGAGCCGCGAAACGGCGCGGGCACATCGGCTACCGCCAGGCGTTCACGGATGGCGGCAAACAGCACCATCACCAATGAGAAGCCCGCGGCGGCACTAAAGCCATAAACCGCAGACTGCAGGAAGTTGTAGCCCAGGTTGACGTTGAGCAACGCCACGCCTAACACGGCGCAGTTGGTGGTGATCAGCGGCAGGAAAATCCCCAGCAGGCGATACAGCGCCGGGCTGGTTTTACGCACCACCATTTCGGTGAATTGCACCACGACGGCGATCACCAGAATAAAGGACAGCGTGCGCAGATAGACCAGATCCAACGGGATCAGGATAAAGCTGTTGATGAGCCAGGCGCAGACCGAGGCCAGCGTCATGACAAAAGTGGTTGCCATGCCCATGCCGATGGCACTTTCCAGTTTTTTGGAAACGCCCATAAAAGGGCATAGGCCCAGGAATTTCACCAGGACGAAGTTGTTCACCAGTACGGTGCCAACAAACAAGAGCAGGTATTCGGTCATTGCAATGCCTAAAAAAATAAAAGCCGCCTATTATCGGTAATTGGCGGCGTAACGACAACATACTAATTGCAAGGGTATTGCGCTTTTTTGCCCGTTTTGCTGAGAATTTACCCGGCAGGGCGATCAAATCGTGCCTTGCTGCGGTTACTTCTCGGTGAAGGTGCCTTTCACGCGCTTGGAACGCTTAAAATAGGGCACCAACAGAGCCGCCATCACCAACGGCCATAACAGGCTGCGCACAGCCAGTTCATCGGGCACAGGGGCAAAGGCGAAAGCCTTGATCGCCAATAGCACGGTGATCAGCAGCCA
>NZ_JBKJYW010000524.1:0-5466 GCF_046715635.1 Serratia sp. (in: enterobacteria) | reverse complement strand
TCGGCAGTTGCCTGATCGTCTTCGTGATCGGCCGCATTGCCGCACGGCGGATCTTCAAGTTGGACGGCGTTTCGGGTTCGGTATTCGCTCTGGGCGGCATTTTCTCCAATAACGTCATGCTTGGCCTGCCGATCGCCACGGTGATGCTTGGCGAGGAAGCCATCCCGTCGGTGGCCTTGGTGCTGGTATTCAATGGCCTGATTCTGTGGACGCTGGTGACCATCTCCATCGAATGGGCGCGTAATGGCTCCCCCACGTTGCAAGGTTTTATCAAAACGGCGCGCAGCGTGCTGACCAACCCGCTGATTATCGGCATCCTGTCTGGCACGTTGTTTAGCCTGACCGGCTTGCCGCTGCCGGTGTTTGTCGATCAACCGGTCAGCATGCTGGGCCAGGTGGCGGCTCCACTGTCGCTGGTGGTGCTCGGCATGGGGCTGGCGGAATACCGCATCAGCGAAGGCTGGCAACTGAGCAGTGCCATCTGCTTCCTCAAGCTGATCGTCCAGCCGATGGTGGTCTGGCTGCTGGCTTGGTCAATGGATTTACCCCCGATGGAGACCCGTGTGGTGGTACTGCTGGGGTCAATGGCCGTGGGGGTAAACGTCTACCTGATGTCACGCCAATTTAACGTGCTGACTGGCCCAGCCGCTACCAGCCTGGTGATGTCCACCGCGTTGGCGGCAATCACTACCCCGTTAATCCTCACTATTATGGGGGTAAGGGTGTAGCCGGGAGCGGTGCCTGCGGTATTACCGGAGCAGTCTGGTTAAAGGGATTAACCGGCTGATTGCCGTTTTGCAGCATCTTGCCCTGGGTCATCTGCGGCTGCATCGGGTTGTTATTGCCGTTGTAGGGCAGCATTTTGGGCTGGTTGTTGGCCTTGAGTGGATAACCTTGCTGCTGGCGCTGCTCCATCTGCTGGTTGTTCAGCATACGCTGTTGCTGCCCCTGCTGGTCGCGCTGGCTAAGAAACTGCTGTTGCTGGCTGAGCGTAGTGACGCCGTTTTCTGCTGCAGCCAGACAAGGCAGCCACAGCAGGGTGGCGATAATAAGATAATGTTTCATGTTCTATCTCCGTTTGTCCCTGAGTATTAAGCCTAACGTACTCAGAAAAAATTGCCCGTTAGTTTATTTTGCAATCAGACGTAAACCTCCTTTCCGCCACATTGTTGTTCTGCTTCCGTTACAATCGCCTTTTCGGATCTTTTAGGGGGAACTTGTCGTGCTGCTTCTGGTTATTACCACCATTTTATGGGCATTTTCTTTTAGCCTGATCGGCGAATACCTGGCAGGCAATGTCGACAGCTGGTTCTCGGTGTTGATGCGCGTTGGGCTGGCGGCGCTGGTGTTTCTGCCATTCCTGCGCTGGCGCAACATCAAACTGAAAGTGATCCTGTTGTATATGCTGGTGGGCGCGTTCCAGCTTGGCATTATGTATCTGATCAGCTTCCGTGCCTTTATCTATCTGACCGTGTCGGAGTTCCTGCTGTTTACGGTGCTGACGCCGCTGTATATCACACTGATTTACGATCTGATCAGTGGCCGTCGCCTGCGTTGGGGCTATCTGTTCAGCGCGTTGCTGGCCGTACTGGGGGCGGCGATTATCCGCTACCACCAACTGAGCGATCACTTCTGGTGGGGGCTGCTGTTGGTGCAGGCGGCGAATATCAGTTTCGCCATTGGCATGGTAGGTTACAAACGCCTGATGGAAGTGCATCCGCTGCCGCAGCATACCGCATTTTCCTGGTTCTATCTGGGGGCGGCGGCGGTAGCGGTGGTCGCCTGGTTCCTGTGGGGGAATCCGAACCAACTGCCAACCACCAACCTGCAATGGGGCATTTTGGTCTGGCTGGGCGTGGTGGCTTCCGGGCTGGGCTACTTTATGTGGAATTACGGGGCAACGCAGGTGGACGCTGGAACGCTGGGTATCATGAATAACATGCATGTGCCTGCGGGCCTGTTGGTTAATTTTGCTGTTTGGCATCAGCAGCCGCACTGGGCCAGCTTTATTATCGGTGGCTCGGTGATTGTCGCTTCGTTATGGGTCCATCGCCGCTGGGTTGCGCCGAAAGGCACCCATTAACGCAGGATGTCTTATCGTAGGGGGCGCTGCATGCAGCGCCCCTTGTGAGTTTTATGACTACCTTCTTCCCCCCATGCCCCCATGGAAACGCGGTTCATAGTTACTGCGGTCGAACTGATGATGCTGTTCCGGCGCTCTTTGTTGCAACCGTTGCTGTACCTGCTGATGCTGTTGCTGATTAATGCGTGGTTGTGCCTGCTGGGCAGGGGTTCTTTGTTGTAACCGTTGCTGCACCTTCTGGTTCTGTTCTTGACTCAGGCGCGGTTGCGTTTGTAAAGTTTGCGCCCGCTCGGTCTGACGTTCATCGCCGCGTTGGCGGGCCTGCTGGGCGCTGCTGACCTCTGCCGGAGGCTGGCTTTTAACAAACTTGCCGCTGGCGTTCATCTGTTGCCAACTGCCGTTGTTGTATTGATAGATATTGCCATCGCGCCCGGCGTAGACGTGATCGGGGCCGTTAACCACGCCACCGTGCGTCACCTGGCCGGTTTCCTTGTTGTAATGCACGTAACCAGAGCCTTGCGCCACGCCATTTTTCCCAGCGGTGGTAAAGCTGCCTGCCTTACCTGCCCCTTGCGGCGTGGTGCCACTGATGCTTTGGCTGCGGGTTACGCGCCCGGTCTTGGTATTCACGCTGTTGCGTTCTCCCCCGGCGATGCCGTTGCCGGTATTCGGGTTATAAGCCCCGGCACCGTTGGCAGCTACCGCACGGCCAGTCTGTGGATTGAAGCGTACGCCGCCCGCACCGCCGTGGGTGATGCTGTTATTGCCGTTGGTATCGCGCCAGGCGTAACCGGCTCCGCGGCCGCCGGTGGCATTATTGTAAAAACTGCCGCGTACGTTGCTGCCATAATGGCCGTTCCACGGATTGCTCCAGTCAGTGCGCACGCCTTGCGCCACGGTGTTTCCCCAGTGGTTATAGACGTTATACACCGACACACCGCCACCCCAGTAGCCAGGATGATAGGGCGGGTAGTAACCGTACCAAGGGCCCCACCAAGGCTGGCTCCAGGCACTGCCCCAGATCCAGCCGCTGATAAAGCCAAAGCTCCAACCGATCGCCGGGTCCCAGGCAAAGCTGCTGCCGTAACCGTAGGTCGCCGGGCAGCTGTACCAGACGTTGCCAACCCAGGCATTGCAAGGATATCCGGTGCCATACACCACCACGCCATTGCTGGCCACGGTGCCGTAATAGCCCGGCGTATAACCGACGTATACTTCCTCGTTGGTGCTGCCGTAGACGCGAACATAGGTCACGTAATGCAAAGGAGAATTGGCTGGAATAGTGTAGATCACCGCCGGGACGTTGGTGGCAACCGCCCACGGGCCTTGCGGTGCGGTGGCTGCAAACCATACGCCGTTTTTCACCGCGAAGAAGCTTTTGCCGTCTACCTTGATCACCGGCACATCGGTATTCCAGGCATATTGCAGAGGCGTACCGTCGATCGGCCTGAATTTGGCGCTGCCGCCATCATAACGAACCTGTAGCGCCGCTTTGCTGCGTGACACTTTGGCGGTCTGTGGTACCGAGTTGGCGATCAGCGCCTCGCGAGCTTCAGGCGTACCAGGGATCGAGGCCAGCACCGCGCTTTTTGGGCTGTCGGACGGGATATTGCTAAAGTCTGCGGGCAGAGCGCTACCGGCAACATACTGCCATGGGCCGTTGGTGGAATCTGCACGGAACCAGCGGCCGGACACCAGCACATACCACCTGTTATTTTGCTGGGCATCAATAAACACATCCGAAGGCGTATTGGCCACGTAAGACAGCTGGGTGCCGTCAATCGGCATAAACTGTGGATCGCCGTCGATCTGGATCAGCTCTGCTGGCTCAGTGGAGACCGTGATCTCCGCTGGTTTGGTGACCGATGTTTTTTCCTGGGGCCCGGTTGTGACCAGCTTACTTTTCACTGCGGCCTGCATGGCCTGGGTCAGCTCTACCGGCACCGTGAGTTTTTGCGCCCATGGCCCGCCCAGGTTTGGTGCGGTATACCATTGATTGGCAAAGTAGATATACAGCGTGCCGTCTTTTTTCAGCAGCAATGAGCGGGTATTGATGGCGCGTTCCACACCTGATTGCCCGCTAGCCTGCCAGGCGGGTTGCCCATCAAGTAACACCAGCGCGGCGGGTTGGAAAGCGAACAGGATTTTTGGCGGTGCGTTGTTTACCTTCACGCCCTGCTGTGGGACCTGATCCTGAATGGCCAGATCGGACTCCAACTGGTCAAGGCTGACCAAGAGCGTTTTGGCAGGAAGTTGGCGTAATAATGCTAAATAATGGTCTTGATTGGCGCTATCTGTCGGGAAGTTCAGCTTTTCAACGTTGATATTGTCCAGCGTAACCTGCCGTTGTTCTTTGTCGGTACTGGTACGGGCGCTGAACCAGGCGACGCCGTAGCTGATTTTGTCCTGTTTGTTGCCTTTGGCATCGGTCAGGGTGCCGGTTTTCACCGCCACCACCATGCGGCCTTTCAGCAGGTTATCTTGCCAACTGTCGAGCTGCGGCTGGTGCAACGCCATGGAGGTGCCGGAAAGGATCACGCTGTGGGGCCAGGGAGCAACCGCTTCGGCCGCCCATAGCGTTGTGCTGGCTAACAGCGCCAGGAGAAGGAACCATTGATAACAACCACGCAGTGTTCGCATAAGCGCCTCGGAAAAGCCGATAATTTCTGTGGGGGAATTGTTCCCGATGAAATTACTGTAACTGCTTTTGCCGAATTTGCCTGGTGCAGAGTGTGTGTAAAATTGGACTCCTTGTCCGGCAATCAGTTAACTCAAGGAGGTTAAGGACTTGGCCCCGGCAATATTGGCGCTGGGCCTGGCGGCATCACGCACAAACGGCAGGTGATCGCAGGCGTGCTGACGTGCCGAGCGGATAAAGGCTTCGGTGACCGTTTGGCGCTGCTCGCCGTCGCGGGTGGCGGCATATAACCGGCTCCACAGGCCATCCCCGAGCGTTTTGGTGACCACCAGCCCCTGGCGCTCAAAACTCTCCACCACCCAGTGCGGTAACGCGGCGATCCCCATCCGGGCTGACACCATCTGAATCAATAACAGCGTGTTATCGACGTTTTTCAGCGCCGGGCTGACGCCTGCCGGTTGCAGGAAATGGCGCCAGATATCCAGCCGTTGGCGCTGTACCGGGTAGATCATCAGCACTTCATCACTCAGGTCTGCCGGTTCAATGTGCGGCTTATTGGCCAACGGGTGATCGGGTGCCAGGATCAGCCGGACTTCAAAGTCGAACATCGGCGAATAATGCAGCCCGCTGCGCGGCAGGATGTCCGAGGTCAGCACCAGATCCAGTTCCCCTTGCTGCAAGGCCGGTTGCGGATCGAACGTCACGCCGGATTTGAAATCCATCACCACCTGCGGGAAATAGGAGC
>NZ_JBKJYW010000523.1:0-5583 GCF_046715635.1 Serratia sp. (in: enterobacteria) | reverse complement strand
CATTGCGCAAGGCCGAATCGAAAGAATCATATTTGACGTTAACCAGCCGCCGTACCTTCGGCAGCGGCGTGATATCCAGCCGCGCTTCGGTGATAAAGGCCAAGGTCCCTTCGGCACCGGTAAGAATGCGAGTCAGATCGAAGGTTTGCAGATCGTCGCTCAGCACGTGGCGCAGATCGTAGCCGGTGAGGAAACGGTTAAGCTTGGGGAATTTCTCCAGGATCAGTGCCCGTTGCTCGCGGCAACGGTTCAGCACGGTGTGGTAGATCCGCCCTTCTGGCGTGTCTTCCTGAGCAATCGTTTCCGCCAGCGGCGTAGGCATGACGCGGGTGTCGATCATGTCGCCCCCCAGCAACACCGCCCTCAGCCCCAGCACATGATCTGAGGTTTTGCCATACACCAGCGACCCCTGGCCAGACGCGTCGGTATTGATCATGCCGCCAAGGGTGGCACGGTTGCTGGTGGAAAGCTCCGGCGCGAAGAAATAGCCGAACGGCCGCAAATACTGGTTGAGCTGGTCTTTAATCACCCCGGCTTCAACCCGCACCCAACCTTGCTCGACGTTAATGTCCAGAATGCGGTTCATGTAGCGCGACATATCAACCACAATGCCGGTGTTCAGTGCCTGCCCATTGGTGCCGGTGCCGCCACCCCGTGGGCTGAAGGTCAACGCCTTGAAGCGCTCTTCGTCGGCCAGCCGGGCGATTAGCGCCACGTCAGCGGTTGAGCGGGGAAACACCACCGCATCCGGCAACAGCTGGTAAATGCTGTTATCCGTCGCCATCGTCAGCCTATCGGCATAGCTAGTGGCGGTATCGCCGTTGAATCCGCTCTGTTTTAACGCGGCCAAAAAGTCCAGCACCCGTTGAACGAGGCCGGGTGCCTGAGAAATTTGTGGGATCATTCGCTTATTTGACTCTGTCTGCTCTTAATTGCTTAATCGGGCCCGGAACTGGCCCTCCCCTGTTTTTTATTATCACGATAATCGCAAGGGCCGTTACCTGCTCCTGCCTCATCGCCATCTACCTCATAATGGCGGGAGTTTTGCCGCTTGTACATCCTACATTTGACATTCAGCAGAACATTTCCAGTGGTTAGTGATGGGGACGTTATCCGTTCATCTACCTGTTCTGCCCGTTGGCGCTTGGACCTGGCATTTTCTAGTCGGTAGCTCTTGCTCACTCCCCGAGAAGAGGACTAGCTCTACTGTGGCTTGCCGTATCGGGCAGGGAAAGTTCAAAGGCCGTAAGCTCTGACAGTTACTTTTGTGAATATGGAGTCACTGTCAGAGCAGGTTGTACTGTTGATTGATATTTCAACTTAAGTATCAGCCTTGAACACGTTCAGGTTTATCACAAGACATAGGCGAAAATTTGCCCTTATTGACTTTTATTGTGCAGTTTCTTAAGTACTCCCCCCCGGTGACTAATGGCATTGTACTGATCACCATATGAATTGAGTTTTCTTCAAAAAAAAGCTCTTTAATTCCAGCATATGCAAAACCTGTTGTTGCCGACTTACCATCCATTTCACATAGCGTTTTACTCTGATAGATAAACCAATTTTTTTTCTTATCACGGTGTAAAGTTTGCACATGCCCCATACACATGCTACCTAATGTTCTCAAATATCTTACAACATACTCCCCCATTCTCTTGGATTTCACTTCAGTGGCTAGCTCGTAGTTTATTCTCTCAGTTCTAGCTGATACCGACAGAGATACAAACACCAAGCTGAAAAATAATATTTTTTTCATTTCATCACCTCATATAGTGAATTCTTCTTTGATAACGATCTTCGGGTAAATTCTTTAACCAAATTGTACGGTTACCTAATGCAGCTCTAAATGTAGCCATATCATTTTTAACTATAGCCTCTTGAATGTACTCTCTTGTCGGAGGGGTGTAATCTCCACGATAAATTAAATCAACGACCATATCTTGCATTCTAGAATCTAGGTCATCCCAAACCAGATCACCATAATATTCAACATTCTCTGCGCTGGCCGATATTCTAATTACTTCATCCTTCTTCGAGTCATAAATCGGCAGAAACAGATCATGTTGCTGCTTTCTGGTGATTTTCGTCTGTCTAATTTCCGGACCGGCATTTTCTAAATACTTTCTCGCCGCATCACCACGTAGCCCTCCCGCACCAATTAACCAGTCGTAGAAGTCACCACTAATACCAACCTCGGCAAGATCGTTCGCCAGAGTCGATATGCGTTGCCCCAAATCATAACCTCTGCCAAGGGTGATGCCTGACGCGCCACCAGGCCAATGAGCAACCCGACTGAAATAACGGTGCCCCTCAATATCATTACCCTCAACGTCAAACGTAAATTGCCCTCTTGGGACCATTAACCATCTTGGATCATTATCACTGACCCAAAAATTCTCTGCCATCCCCAGCGGATGTAAATGCCATACTTTCGCATCCGCAGGAAAACCATGCTGACCGGCCACTTTATCCCACCAAAGCAGTTTTTTAATGCGCTGTTCTTTTTCCGCCTGCCAAGGTGCTAATTCTATCTCCAGGCGTTTTTGATAGGCATCGGCCGTTTCGGTTTCCCCTTGGGGCTGACAGGCATATTTTTTCAGCATCTTATCCAATTCATGCCATTTACTCAGCCCCTGATCGGCAAACCATTCACTCTCATAACTCACCATCAGATGGGAAAACTGCTGCGATAACCAAGGATACCTTAGCGCCGTCTTTAAATTCTCCGTTGTGAGCAGATTGGCGTCTTCCTGTTCCTCGCTATCCGCCACCTGTCGCGTCGTTCCGCCTAAAATTTTATACAGCGTTTGCACTAATGACGTGCGGTCTGCCGGATCTAATCGCAGCCGGTGGTTACGTTCCAGCTTCTGTGCAGGAGTGGCCGTCTCCTGTAATGTATGAAACAAGGGCCATTCCCACGGATGATGGCGAGTGACCCCAGGAGCTGTGCCCCTAACCCATCCTTCCACTTCTCCAAAACTGTCCGTGCCGATCACGCTGTCCTTGTTACCGGTTTTCAGTTGCCACCAGAAGGCCCCTTCTGGATCGATGGCCCAATGTTCGCTTTCTTCAATCTCACTGCGGGTAAAAACCTGCTCAAAATAGACCGTACCTGCTGGCTTATTATCCGCGAGCAAAGGATATTGGCTCCAGGCAGGTATCTTGTTAGCCGGGTCGATCTTGTGACCTTTGGCATCCAGATTTGTAGCCTCAACCCAATAAGAGGCCGTGTCATTCTTCGGCGTAAAGTGTATTTCCCTCAGCGGGTGTGCCGCGCCTGGTGAGGTAGTCGTCACCCGTTCTCCGGCACTATTTAGGCATTCACCATAAAAAAATACTTTATCCGGTATTTCCGCCAGCTCGACGTTCAATACAATGGCAACAGAGGATTTATGCGCCGCACCGATCGTATATTCCCCTTTGATCGGTTTTTTGCTTATCGAGCGAAAATGGCTTAAATACTTTTTATCAACGACGCCAATCCGCTGCTTGTTGACCTCCAGCCATTTCCCATGTGCTTTGGATTGGCCTACCCTGACGACCTGCATATCAGCGGCAAGGTCGTTATCCGCCGTGGGAACCTGATACAATACGGCACCACGGTTGACCTTAAGCAGCGTTTTTTTATCCTCTGTCTGTTGCGCTGCCCGTGCCTGGGTACGAGCTATAAAGGCTGGCATCTCTTCTGGGGTAAAGACTTCGAGATGAACCAATAACGGGCTATCGGTTGCCTGTTCAGAAGCACTTAATGCGTGATAAACCCCCGGATAGCCCATTAGCTCACCCACTTTGACCGGATGAGGCGTATCCAGCACCTTCACCTCACCCATTTTCAACGGCTTAATCACCGCCGTTAATGGGGTGAGATCAATCCAACCCTGTAAGTTCCCGTCATCATTTTTTGGCAATGCCGGGTAAGCCTTACCCATAAGCAGCTTCTCTATTTTACCCCAGCGGCCTTTTTTATCTCCAATCTGTACTTTAGCCCCACGAGGCAACACGCTTAATAGCAGGCTGGCCGCTTTCTGCGGTTCGGCATAAACACTCTGCCCTAATAAACGCTCATCACTATCAGGGAGTTTTCCAGCTACCTGATACTGAGAGCCTTCCAGCTGGGTCATTTCCCCAGGGTAAACATAATACCCCAACACACTCTGGGTATTCGGGGGAATATTCAGGGCCTCTCCCTCATCAATGCTGTTTAATTGATACCAGCCCTTATGCTGGCGATGTGGTTCTCCAATGGTAACAACCGTATCTTTGGGCAGTAGGGCTAATTTGGGGGTTCTGGAACCGTCCTGTCTCACTACGCAACCCGATATTTTATCCTTAGACTGCTCACCCACCTCAAACTCAATAGGATCGCCCCAATAAGCGGGACGCGGCAATTCACCATTGGCTTGATAAAACGGCCAGTGACATAAGTGCATATATAGGCTGTAAAACGTCAGGCTATGCGTTTGCGATGAGGGCGTTTCCGCCCCCTCGATGGATGGCATATTTAGCCGGTGTCTAACCAGGACAAACCCGCTGGAGAAATAAGCTTTCTCTTCCTGGAAGTTCGGTTCCCCCCCTTCCTGTACCGGTTCTGATTTGGCAACCTGTGCCGTCACCATGGGATAGCTATTATCGATTCGGTAGGCAATCACCTCGCCATCAGCAATACAGCCTATGGCACTACGGGCAGTGAGGCCTGTGCCGCTATCCAGATGGATCCCTCCATGCCATAGGCTATTCGCCCCCATGGGATAAAAACCATTGCTGGCATTGGACAGTTTTTGCAGATATTCGGATGGTGTATCAACATGATGATTGCCCTTAGACAGTGGCAATTCCCATGTGATGACCTCGATGTTTTTAGTCATATGACAAATCCCTTTGATTAATTACTGCTTTCATTAACCTGAGAAGCTAAAACGTACCCGTCGATAAAAAGATAAATGAGGGCCATTTTTGGTATGACATTCAGACAATGTGCCGTAGATAATCTAATCCATCCCGACAGAGAGCCTCGAATGAGGCCATATTCTCCCCCGCAGCAGTCATTACATCTTATTCATGAAGTGAATAAAACATTCAAAAAACCTGGTCAACAACAATCAAAGCAAATTTATTATTCATACATATGATAGTTATGTAATGTATTATGCATTTTTGTAATTATAGTGATAACACACCCGTTTATTTATGCTACATAAAAAAAGCACAGAGTAACAGGTTTAATTTGGCTGAATATTCATCGAAACCAATATTATGCTTTATCGTTTGGCGATGCATGGAAGTGACCTTATTAGATCAACGTTTGAGCGCAGCAAATGACTGCGAGCAACCCACCAAACGCACCGGCCCCATCGAGGCACACAGCGCTGTGGCCCGGCAACCAGCCAGACGCATCTGCTGTTCAATCCACTGGCGAGCCTGGATGATATCCAACACAGGATGCCGCTTCAACAAGCGACCAGTCAAGATCCCAGGCTGGTCAGCCCCTCCAGCCGCAAACCTGTTCTCCGATACATAAATTATTACTCCTGCTAATCAATGAAAGGCTGTACCACAGATGGCGATCCACGGCAAAATGTGCGG
>NZ_JBKJYW010000522.1:0-7628 GCF_046715635.1 Serratia sp. (in: enterobacteria) | reverse complement strand
ATTTACCGCCAAACGCATTGAGCATGGCAGTTCGCTGCCGCTGAGCGATCTGAATACCCACCTTAAGCTGGATAACGCGGTGATCCTGATGGACCCGCTGCGCTTCGGCGTGGCCGGGGGGAACCTGAATGCCACCGTCCGTCTTGATGGTAGCAAGAGCCCGATGCAGGGGCGGGTAGATATGCATGCGCGTAAGTTCCAACTGAAACAGCTGCTGCCGAACGTGGAGTCGATGAAGCGCAGCCTGGGGGAATTGAACGGCGATGCCAAGCTAACGGGTAGCGGCAACTCGGTGGCCGACTTGCTGGCGACCAGCAGCGGCGACCTGCGCCTGCTGATCAATGACGGCGTGATCAGCCGCAGCCTGATGGAAATCCTGGGCCTGAACGTAGGTAACTACCTGGTAGCTCAATTGTTTGGCGATGACGAGGTGGGGATCAACTGTGCGGCGGCGGATGTCGGCATTCGCAGCGGGTTGGCGACGCCACGGCTGTTCGTGTTTGATACGGAAAACGCCATTATCAACATCACCGGCAACATCAATTTCGCCACGGAGCGACTGGATCTGTCCATCGACCCGGAAAGTAAAGGCATGCGGGTGCTGACCCTGCGGTCGCCACTGTATGTCAAAGGGACGTTTAAAAACCCGGATGCTGGCGTGAAGGCTGGGCCGTTGATTGCACGCGGGGTGGCTGCGGTGGCGTTGGGCGTTGTCGTTGCTCCGGCAGCGGCATTGCTGGCCCTGGTTTCACCGAGTGACGGTGGCGAAGAAAACCAGTGTGGCAAGATCCTGCAGCAGATGAAGAACAAGAAGTGACCCAAGATTACTGTAGTACCTGGCAGCTGTGATCCTGGATCTCTTCGGCGGAGGCGAGATTCAGCTGCCACAGGTTACGTTTCACAGCCAGCAGCAGGAAATCCCCTCCTGGCAAGGCCGTCATCGCCATGCCGTAGCTCCCCATGCTTTCACGTGCGCCCTCAACGCCCTGAGCCAGCACACGGAATCCCCCAAGCTGCTTGAGTTCAGCAGCGCTGACGCGACGAGCTAAATAGTCATGTCCCAGCAATCCCCCAAGCAGCGGCTGCCAACTTTCGCTGAAATCCCCATGCAGCTGCGCCAGCCGGGTTTTTACCGCCGGTTGCAGGCAGGAGATATGGATATGCAGCTGATTTTGCGTACGGCCATATTCGGAGTTGATCGCCAGTGAGATAGCGGCATCGTCGATCGGTTTACCGAGTTTATCCGCCATAAAATGCCGGGCCTGCCAGGCTAAGGCGAAGAAGTTGGCGGTATCGGGCTGTAGTACCTGTGGGCTTTCAATGCCGGTGATTTTGGCCGTTGGCATCCACAGGTATTGCAATGGCCCGTTGCGGTCTTTCAGCACCACGAACCCTGCCTGCTCATCTACCTGTGCACAGGGGGCTGGATTATGGTTCTGCTGCTGATTAGGCAGGCACTGCTGGCTGACGATATGCCACAGCGCATCCGGGTGGGCCGGCTTCAGCCAGAAATAGGCGGCAATGGCGATAATCGCCAGCAACGCAACGGACAAACAGAGCCAACGGCGCAACGACATGGGCGGGCTTCCTCAGCAAATGGGGGGATAGCATAGCCGGAATTTGTGACAACAGACAAACGGCCCCCATAGACAGGGGGCCGGGAGAGGATTACAGCGACGTGTGGCGGGTTTCTTTCATCAGCAACAGCGCGATCAGCGTCAGGCTGGCCATGGCCGCCAGATACATACCAACGTAGAACAGCCCATAGTTGTTGGCCAACCAGGTCGCAATATAAGGCGCTACCGAAGCACCCAGAATAGAGGCCACGTTATACGAGAACGAAGCCCCGGTGTAGCGCACTTCGGTTGGGAACAGTTCTGGCAACAGTGCACCCATCGGGCCAAAGGTCAGGCCCATAATGCTCAGCCCAAGCAGCAGGAAAGCCATCACCAACAGCTGATTGCCGGAACCCAGCATGCTCGGGAACAGGAAGGCAAAGCCGATCATCAACAGGGTGATGACAATCATGGTCTTGCGGCGGCCAAAGGCATCGGCCAGCAAACCGGCGATCGGCACCATCACGCCAAAACCAATCACCGCCACCATCAGCATCCACAGGAAGCTGTTACGCGAATAGCCTAGCCCCAGCGGCTCTGCGGCCGTGCCGTAGGTCATGGAGTAAACGGTCATCAGGTAGAACAGCGTATAGGTAGCCAGCATGATGAAGGTACCCAGGATGGTGGCCTTTTTGTGCTTGCTCAGCAGCGTTCCGAGCGGGACCTTCACCTGTTTGCCTGCTTTGGCCACCTTGGCAAAAACCGGAGTCTCGTGCAGCGAAATACGCACATACAGACCAACCAGCACCAGCGCGGCAGAGAGGATAAACGGTACGCGCCAGCCCCAAGTCATGAACTGTTCGTCAGTCAGCAGCCAGGAGAGCAGCAGGAAGGTGCCGTT
This sequence comes from Serratia sp. (in: enterobacteria), assembly GCF_046715635.1. Taxonomy (GTDB): domain Bacteria; phylum Pseudomonadota; class Gammaproteobacteria; order Enterobacterales; family Enterobacteriaceae; genus Chania. The sequence goes on along the minus strand of NZ_JBKJYW010000522.1, from coordinate 5,171 downwards.
GGCGAAGAAGAAGCCGATCGGTGCACCCAACTGTGGGAAAGAGCCGTACAGCGCCCGCTTGTTGGCAGGCGCATTCTCGGTGGCCAGCAACGCGGCACCGCCCCATTCGCCACCCAGACCCAGGCCTTGGCCAAAGCGTGCCAGCGCCAGCAGGATCGGTGCAAAGATGCCAATGGTTGCATAGCTTGGCAGCAGGCCGATCAGCACGGTGGAAATCCCCATGGTCAGCAGTGAAGCCACCAAAGTCACCTTCCGCCCGACGCGATCGCCGAAGTGGCCGAACAGGGCAGAGCCGATTGGCCGCGCTACAAAGGCGATAGCGAAGGTGGCCAGCGATTGCAGCGTGGCGGCAGCAGGATCGCCCTGTGGGAAGAAGATATGCGGGAACACGATCACCGCAGCGGTAGCATAAATATAGAAATCAAAGAACTCGATGGCGGTACCGACCAGAGAGGCGACGATGACTTTTCCCCGGGAGTTAACCGGTGTGGACGCGGGTTCTGCGTCCAAGGGGGTTGCGATGGTGGCTTGCATAGTTATTTCTTATATTTTGACTAGGGAAAAATTCATCTTAGTCATAGCAAAATGGCTTTTCAACGGGGATGCTTTGTACTATCTGGCAAATAAACTGTTAAAAAGACTAATGTTTTAGCGAGATGGTGTTCTATGGTCGTTAACGTGGTGAAGTGAGCTATAAGCAGAGATAATGACTGGAAAAGGTGCAAAGAAAAGTTATGGGGTAGTTTGTTATGCTGGTTTTTGCCGGTTGGCCAGTCATGTTTTAGAATTATTGACTGCTTTGTGGTTTTGTATTTGGAATAAAAAACCAGTCGCAACCTTGCGACTGGCATGAATGCAATGCTGATGAGGGATATTCACTTACCCTGCGGCAGGGTTTGGTCCTCTTTATACTGTGCCGTGGCGATCCAGGCGGCGCAAAACAGCGTCAGACGGGCAAAAAAGTAGAAGAACGCCATCAGCCCGATCACCGAGCCAAAAGCGGCACCGGAAGGTGATTTGGCGACCTGCGGCAGCGTCATGGTCATCACAAACTTGATCGCTTCAAAACCAATTGCCGCGATTAGCGTGCCGCGCAGCAGCGCTTTTTTCTTCGGCTTATGGCGCGGCAGCATCCAGAAGATCCACAAAAACAGCAGATAGTTGGCAAAGATGGAGATCGACAGCGCGATCAGTGTCATCGCTGGCCGCAGCCATTCAATGCCATCCAGCCCCAGCGCATGCACGATAGCCGCCTGGGCAGAACCCGCAATCGAGGTTAACGACAGCGTGACGATCAGCGCCACCACCAGGCCGGTTAATGAAATAAAATCGCGGGTGTAGCGGAAATAGATTTTCTCCTGATCCTGCGGATTACGTTCCCAGACGTCACGGGACTGGGCGCGGATCGCCTCACGCAGGTTACCCATCCAACTGATGCCGGAGTACAGCGCCAGCGCCAGGCCGGTCAGGCCGACGGTGGTACGTTGCTGGATGGCGGTATTCACCGTGTTCTTCAAGGTACTGGCCAGCGTGGGATCGCTGATGCTATTGACGATCTTATTAATCAGTTCGGCCAGCAGGTCCGGGTTGGAAGCCAGCACAAAGCCCACGGCGGCAAACGACACCATCAGGATCGGGATCAGTGAGAGAAACGAGAAGTAGGTAATGGCGGCGCCAAACTGGCTGCCAAGACGGTCATTGAAGCGTTCGGTGGCTCGCAGCAGGTGAGCGATGGTGGGCCAGGCTTTAACGCGCTCTATCAGGCGAGCGAACCCCGAAAGGCCTTTATCCAGTTTTTGGTTGCCGGTTTTGATGGCGATCGTCGGTTTCTCAATGGCCTCAGGCTGCTCTGGAGCGGCTTTATTCTGCATTACGTCAGGGTATCCTTCAGGTAAATCAATGGGCATGTGCTTGATTATAGCCAAATATGCCCTCGATTTGGCCGTTATGGACGAGATTGGGTTAATTCTGATGATGACCTCTACCAACAGCTGCGAGCAAGAACGTTCGATTTTGTCCTATTCACCACACGTCTGTTTTTCTGCCGGATCCCTGCAATTTTATCTATCTCAGCGCCAGGAAGGCTTTTACTCATCTTATGGCGTGCGCTTTTTTATCCGGCATACGCCTACTGCAGCCGTAGGGGCTGGAACGGTTATTTCCTGAATCAATAGATAAAATGGAAGGTCTTATGAAATTATTCAATCATCCCACCTGCCGCCCATTTACCGAAGCGGGCAACCTGTCGCAACTTTCCGCTTATTACGAGGAAGATCGCCACATCATGTGGATGCTACTGCGTGCAGAGCCGCGCCCTTGCTTCAATCAGGCGCTGATAGAAGATATCATGACGCTGGCGCAGGCGGCGAAAGAGTCGACGTTGCAGTTCGACTTTTGGGTCACCGGCTCGCTGGTGCAAAACATGTTTAACGTCGGCGGGGATCTGAGCTTTTTTGCCGAAGCGATCAAAAACCGCAAGCGTGAGGCGATGATGGCGTATGCGCGGGCCTGTATCGACTGTGTGCATGCCGCAGCACGAGGCTTTGATACCGGGGCCATTAGCATTGCCATGGTGGAGGGGAGCGCGTTAGGGGGCGGTTTTGAGGCGGCATTGGCGCACCATTTCGTTTTGGCGCAGAACAACGCACGGATGGGATTCCCGGAAATCGCCTTCAACCTGTTTCCCGGGATGGGGGGTTATTCACTGGTGGCCCGCAAGGCAGGCATGCGCCTGGCGGAAGAACTGATCTGGAGCGGGGAGTCGCACACTGCCGAATGGTTCGAAAGCTACGGGCTGGTGGATCGGCTGTTTCAGCCGGGTGACGCCTATATGGCAACTCGTACCTTCATCGATACCATCAGGCCCAAGCTGAACGGTATGCGTGCCATGTTGCGCGCGCGCCAACGGGTCTTGCAGTTAACCCGCTCTGAACTGATGGACATTGCCGAAGATTGGGTGCACTCGGCCTTTACCATCGAGGAGAAGGATCGCCTGTACATTGAGCGGTTGGTGATGTTGCAGGATCGGCATGCGCTTAACCAGCGTCGTGCCAGCTAAGCGTTAATTCCTGCCCGCATCACTTTGGTGATTGCGGGCTATAGGTTTTCAGCCACTGCTCTAATTGCTCAGGAAGCATCGGGCGGGCGAACAGGAATCCCTGTTTTTCATCGACCCCGACGCAGTCCAGGAAGCGATTCTCACTGTCCGTTTCGACCCCTTCGGCAATCACCTTGAACTGTAACGCTGCGGCGACCGCGACGATGGCGCGTATCAGTGATTGCGATACCGGAGCCAGGTTTACGCCGCGCACAAAGCTTTGATCCAGCTTGATGGCGTCCAGCGGGATACGTGCCAGCTGGGCCAGAGAGGAGTAGCCGGTGCCAAAATCATCCAGGTGTACCTGTGCGCCCAAGGCCCGTAGCCGGGTGATCACCTCACGCGCCCGGTTTTCATCCTCTATCAGGCTGCTCTCGGTCAGCTCAAAGTCCAGTGTGCAGGGAGAAAGCCGGTTTTCTTGCAGCACCTCAATCAGATCGTTAACCACGCTGTCATCCACCAACTGCCTGGCGGAAAGGTTAACCGCGATGCGTAAATTCAGCCCCTGCTGCTGCCAAATGGCTGCCTGTTTAGCCGCAGTTTGTAGCACCCAACGGCCAAGTGGGGCAATTAGCCCAGACTCTTCGGCATAGGAGATAAACTGCAGCGGCGGGATCAGCCCGCGCTCTGGTGAATCCCAGCGGACCAGCGCCTCTACGCTGTGCACGGCTCCGTTGAGCGTAGTGACCTTGGGTTGGTAATACACCACCAGTTGCTGCTGCTCCAGTCCCTTGCGCAGGTTGGTATCCAGCCACATGTATTCGGCAACGCGGCGGTTCATTTCCGGCGAGAAGACGATAAAGGTGCGTTTACCCTGTTCCTTGGCGACGTACATGGCGGTATCGGCGCTGCGGATCAGGCTGTCCAGATCTTGGCCATGCTGTGGACACAGGGCAATGCCGATCGAACAGTTGGTGTAGACCTCGATCAGGCCGATGCGAAAGGGCGCTTGCAGACGCTCGATAATGCGCAGGGCCAACTCTTGCAGCATGATCCGATCGGCCTGGGTGACCAGCACCAGAAATTCATCGCCCCCCAGACGGGCAAGCTTTTCCCCATGATCCAGACAGCTGAGAATGGCGTGAGACACCTCGATCAGCAAGCGATCGCCAAACATATGGCCATAGGCGTCGTTCACTTTTTTGAAATTATCCAGATCGAGATAGACCAGCCCAACGTGGCTGTCACCGCGTTCGCTAATCGCCCGGTTAATGTCATCCTGAATGGCGTTGCGGTTTGGCAGGCCGGTGATGGTGTCGGTATTGGCCAGTAGGCGCAGGCGCTCCTGGGCGCGGCGTTCTTCGGTGATATCCGTCCCGGAACAGATCAGGAACACCTCTTTTTTGCCGCTGCCGCTGTGGACGAACTTGTTGCGGAACAGGAATAACCGCTCGCCTTTGACCGTTTTGATCCAGCGCTCCACCTCATAGGAGGCCCCGTTACGAAAGAAGTTGGCAATATTGCGCCGTGATGCTGCGGCCTCTTCGGGGCTCATAAACATCTTGAAGACGTTTTTGCCGATCACGTCCTGTTCCTGCAGGCCGGTGTACTCTTCGCTCAGGCGGTTAAAGCGCTGGACGCGACCGTGTTGGTCAACGATGACAATGACGGAATTGGCCTCTGACACCACCTGTTCGGCAAACGACAGGCCGTGCACCAAATCACGCGCTACAGCCTCGGTATCGGTATAGGCAGAGGCGGTGCCTGCCCACTCAAATTTATTGACCCGGCGGCCGACCAAATGCAGATGGATGGGCTGGCCGCTGAGCTGGATGGTCAGATCCAGGCTGGCGGTGACCCCGCTCAGACGGCGGATTTTCGCCGCCTGCATTTCGTCGAGGGCCACGGCAAGGTGCGTTTTGCCTTTGATTGCCGTCAACTCCAGGGCGTTGCTGTCAAACGCCAGATGCCAGTAAGGGCTGCTGGTGCCAAAATGGGTGTTTAGGAGTATCGGGCCTTGGTCTGCGAACATGTTCATTCCTCAAAAAGGGACAGCCGGACCCTACGCTGCAACCTGAAAGACGATGGGGATCGCGTGAACGACGTCTGTATAGAGTGTAAAAGAGAACCGCGC
>NZ_JBKJYW010000521.1:0-5311 GCF_046715635.1 Serratia sp. (in: enterobacteria) | reverse complement strand
CCATGCTGCTTGATCTGTTGGCGTAACACTTTTTCCAACTGCTCCGGGTTGCCAGACTTGATGCGTGGGATCAACAGCACCAGCCGCTCGTCGTATTGGCGTTTCAGGCCGTCCAGCACAATGCTTTGTGCCAGTTCATGGTCATCACACTCAATAAGATGTTCCACCATCGCGACCTGTAGCGGGATTTCGTGGCGAATTTTGCGACTCTGATCTTTCCACCAGCGCTTCAACCCTTCACTGCCTTCATCGGCCATAGCCTGATTCATCAGGCCGATATAGGCCTGCTGCTGTAAAGCTTGCAGCTCTTCTTCGCTGTGCAGGTTGATTTTGCTCATTGAAGGTAGAATTTCCAGCAGTGAGGCATAAGCGCCGGTGCGCAGATAGGCCTGCTCCGCCAGCCGCAGTACTTCCGGGTGACGCGGTGCCTGGTTCAGCAAGCGATCGACGCCGTGCCGTGCCGCATGAGCTTCACCTTGGGCCAACTGAATACGTACGCGGGTAATATCTACCGGCAACTGGTCGGTATCGGCGGCCTCTGCGGCACGCTCCAGATACTGATTGGTGCGGAAGTCATCGCCACGTTGCTGCGCCGCTTCCGCCGCCAGCAGGTAGTTCACCACCGGTTGCTCGGCATGATCGGCATTGCGGGTCAGCAGTTTCTCGACCTGCTTGTAATCCCCCTCCGCCAGTTTGATCAGCGCGGCTTTGGTTTGCTTACGGGCGCGGCTGCGTTTACGGCCAAGGAACCAGCCACGGGTGCGCGCGCCAGTGCGGAAGATGCGGCGCAGGATCCATTCGATGACAAACAGCACCAGGAACAACAGCACCGCCATAATCACCAGGCCGGTGACGCTGGTTTCGACATTGTAATTATCGGTCTGGATCAGCACATAACCTTGGTGCCCGGCCAGCATCGGCCCCAGCACCAGGCTGGCAATCAGCACCAGAAACAGGAATAACACGCGTAACATGGCTTATCCCTCCTGGTGAGTGGCAGGGGCCTGGGCCAACAGATTACGTACCCGGGTCTGCATCAGTTTTTCCAACATCGGCTGGCTTTTCAACTGGCCCGGTACGTCCATGGAGATCGATTGCTGGCTCAGGTTGTCCAACTCTTCCAGGAACGCCTTGGTGGCTGGGTCGGTAGTATCGAAATAGGCGCGTACCCAGGTCGACACCGTTTCCAGCGACTGCTTGAACACTTCGTTCTGATGACGAGGGATCGCCTGTGCGGCAACCAGCAGGCGCGAACGAATATTCTCACGCAGGTAAACATCCTGATTCGGCGCCAGCAGTGGTTCGGCACTGCTATCACGACGGCGGACGGTAATAAAGTCCGCCATAAAGTTGTGCCAGCTCTTGGTCAGGTTTTGACGCCATTCGCTTAACGAACTGGACAGCTCGCCGTCGTCTTCATCCATTGGCCGTTCGTCACGGTTATTATCCGCCAGACGCAGGTCGTCGACCTGATTGGACAACTGGTTGACCTTCAGGATGATGCCATCAAAATCTATCTGAGCCACGGCGGAGAGGGTGCCGACATCTTCGGTGATGGCGCGGCGAATATCGATCAGGCTCGGATCGTTCATCTCTGCCAGGCTGGCGTCGGCGCTTTTCAGCAGCGCAGCCGCGGTGGTGACATCCTGATCGCCCCACAGTTTGCGGCCTGCCATTTTCACCAGGAAGTCCGCCTGTGCCAGCAGCCAGGTTTTGGCATCGCTGCCGGAAATGGTGGCAACCTTATCTTGCAGTTCATTGAGCTGACGTACCAGCGAGGTTTGCTCGCGATCGGCGGCCTCCAGCGTTTTACCCTGTTGTTGCAGCAAGCCTTCCAGCGCGCTCTTTTCTTGCTGCTGGCTCTGCTTCAGCTCTGCCAACTGTTGCTGTAAGGCCTGATTGGCAGCGATCAATGTTTGCGCCTGCTGATGCGTGTGGTAATAGCCGCCAGCACCCAGAGCGATGACCAGCACGATGGCAATCGCACCCAATACCGGGCCGGTATTTTTACCTTTCCGGTGGTCAGCGGCTGGCTGCTGGGGGCTCTCAACCGCTGGGTTTGATTCTTCAACCGCGGCGGATGGAGTGTTTTGTTCCGTCATAGTGGCACATCCCATAGTCAGGTTATTGTAGCGCGCGGATCAGCGCGTCATTATCTGCGTTTTCAGCTACCCGAATCGTGCTCCAACCCAGTTCCTGGGCAAGGGTAGCAAGACGTTCACTGACCACTATCAGGCGGCAACGTAACAGCCACGAAGAACGATAGTAATCAGGAACTAAAGTATAGAGCTGTTGTAACATTTCGCCGCTGGTCACCACCAGCGTATCGATACCAGCGCGTTGCCAGTGGGCACTTTGCTCACTGCCATCATAATGCACCGGGCTGCGTTGATAACATTCATAATAGCTTATCGCCGCACCCCGCTCAGCCAGCGTCTCGCCTAGGAGTTCACGGCCACCGTTACCCCGCATGATCAACGCCCGTTTACCGGCGAGCTGTTGCAACGCAGGCAGCATCAGCAGCATTTCGCTGATCTCACGTTCACGCGGATAATCTACCGGCAGGCTGCTAATGCGATGCATTGCCAGCGCGGTGGTGCGGCCAATAGCATAATAGGACAACTGGCCAGGCCATTGAAGCCCGGCGCGATTGATGACCGAACTGGCATAGCTGACGGCGTGCTGCGACAGGGCAAACACCAGATCGCCCGCCTGCAACTCTGCCAGCCCCTGAGGTAAGCGGACAAGATCGTTACCGGGGGCGAAGTCGATCAGCGGCGCATGGAAGGCAACCCGGCCAAGTGCGCGCAGGCGGCTCACCAGTTGTTCCCCGGCGGGAGAAGGGCGGGTTACCAGAATGGTCATGCTGGAGGATTTCCCTGATAAACGTCATGCAGGATCTCACGGGCACCGGCAGCCAACAGTTCTTCTGCCAGTGCTACGCCCATTTGCTCAGCCTGTGCTGATGGGCCACGGCGTTCACCGCAAACCATCTGGCTACCATCTGGGGCGCCGACCAGCGCACGTAACCACAGCTCATCGCCTGTCAGTTCGGCATAGCTGCCGATAGGAACCTGGCAGCCCCCTTCCAGCCGGGTGTTCATCGCCCGTTCGGCACGGACACGGATTTCGGTTTCGCGATGGTTGAGAGGGGTCAGCAAAGCGCGGGTGACGTCATCGTCAAGGCGGCATTCGATACCGACCGCACCCTGGCCGACAGCGGGCAAGGATTCTTCCGCGCTCAGCGGGCAGCGGATACGCTGTTCCAGGCCCAGACGTTTTAACCCGGCCACGGCCAGAATAATGGCGTCGTAATCGCCGTTATCCAGCTTACTCAACCTTGTGCCGACGTTGCCACGCAGATCGCGCACGATCAGATCCGGGCGACGGCGACGCAGCTGGCATTGACGGCGCAGGCTGGAGGTGCCGACTACGCTGCCTTGCGGCAGTTGATCGAGCGAGGCAAAGTGATTGGAAACGAAAGCGTCACGCGGATCGTCACGTTCGCAAATGGTGACCAGCCCCAAGCCGGCGGGGAAGTCGACGGGCACGTCTTTCATCGAGTGCACGGCAATATCTGCCCGACCTTCCAGCAGAGCCAGCTCAAGCTCTTTGACGAACAGACCCTTACCGCCAACCTTGGCCAGCGGTGTATCCAGAATGATGTCGCCGCGCGTGACCATTGGCACCAGTTCCACCTGCAGGCCCGGATGGCTAGCCATCAGGCGCTGCTGAACATAGTGTGCTTGCCATAGGGCAAGTGGACTCTGACGGGTGGCAATTCGAATAATTTTGTCTAACATTTCTGGTTACCGTTTTTTATAATTCGCCGTCCATCCTACCACTGAGGATCAAAACTGTCAGTGCAAGAAGCCACAGGCGGAGAAAGGACAACGGAATCAAAGGGGGCATGAAGGAAAGTTGGCGGCAGTTCACACAGCGGGTAAATCATTTATAGAAGCGCTAGGATAAGTGTGTCGCTTTACCTCCTTTACGGTCAATCAGCAAGGTGTTAGATTGATCACGTTTCCAGCAATAAGTCGTCAAAAATTCTTCTAAACTAAAGACGCAGCGGGAATACGGGTTTTTTTTCAAGCATCGGGATAATCAGGCGAGACGTCTTGTACCTCTACATCGAGACACTGAAACAAAGACTGGATGCGATCAACCAACTACGTGTCGATCGTGCCCTGGCGGCCATGAAGCCCGCGTTCCAACGGGTCTACAGTCTGCTGCCTACCTTATTGCACCACCATCATCCACTGATGCCGGGCTACCTCAACGGTAACGTTCCCCATGGCATCTGTATCTACACGCCTGATGAAACCCAGCAAGCTTATCTCAATGATTTAGAAGACAAATGGGGCAGCCCGTTTGAAAAAATGGCCACGGGTGAACTGCCGATTACCGCCCTTTATTCCATGGGCAGTACCTCCTCGATCGGCCAGAGCTGCACCTCGGATCTGGATATCTGGGTCTGCCACCAATCCTGGCTAGACAACGAAGAGCGCAACCGCCTGCAGCAAAAATGCAGCCTGCTGGAGAAATGGGCGGCCTCGATGGGGGTGGAAGTCAGCTTCTTCCTGATCGACGAAAACCGCTTCCGCCATAACGAAAGCGGCAGCCTGGGCGGTGAAGACTGCGGCTCTACCCAACATATCCTGTTGCTTGACGAGTTCTACCGCACGGCGGTGCGCCTGGCAGGGAAACGCATCCTGTGGAACATGGTGCCGGGCGAAGAGGAAGCGCATTACGATGAATATGTGCTTTCGCTCTATTCCCAGGGGGTATTAACCCCAAATGAGTGGCTGGATCTCGGCGGATTGAGCACGCTCTCTGCCGAAGAGTACTTCGGTGCCAGCCTGTGGCAGCTGTATAAGAGCATTGATTCGCCCTACAAGGCGGTGCTGAAAACGCTGCTGCTCGAAGCTTATTCGTGGGAATACCCCAATACCCAACTGTTGGCGATGGGTATCAAACATCGTCTGCATCAGGGGGAGATCGTTTGCTTTGGCCTTGATGCCTATTGCATGATGCTTGAACGAGTCACCCATTATCTGACTGAAATCAACGATACTACCCGCCTCGATCTTGTCCGCCGCTGTTTCTACCTCAAAGTTTGCGAGAAGTTGTCGCTGTCCAACAACGCCAGCATCGGTTGGCGGCGTGAGATCCTCAGCCAACTGGTCAGCGAATGGGGTTGGAGTGAAGAGCGGTTGGCGATCCTGGATAACCGGGCGAACTGGAAAATCGAGCGAGTGCGCGAAGCGCATAACGAACTGTTGGATGCGATGATGCAAAGCTATCGCAA
>NZ_JBKJYW010000520.1:0-9192 GCF_046715635.1 Serratia sp. (in: enterobacteria) | reverse complement strand
CGCGCACGGTGACTTCACTGTCAACCGCAGCACGACCTTGCAGTACGTCGACTACAGGCACTACGCTCATAGATTTCTCTCTTATAAGTTTTTCAGAAATAGGCTAACAACCCAAGAATTTGGGGATATTGCTATGTTACTTGCCGCGTTGCAGAGCACAAGTAGAAATCATCAGAATGGAACAACATTTATTGCAGTGGGGTAAAAAAACAGGGGGTATATAAAGGAAGAGAGGGATCGCTGGCGAGAAATGCCCACACGGTTTGTATCACCGGTTGGCTCCTGTAACTGAATGCAGCTCCGTACAGCTCCCTCTCCCAGTGGGAGAGGGTTGGAGAGAGGGAGGGCCTTAACTGGCTTTCTTCACCAGCGGCAGATCGAAGGCTTTACGCAGCGCTTTGACAAATGCGGGGTCTTGGCAGATGGTTTTGCCAGGGCTATCGGACAGTTTGGCCACCGGCTTGCCTTTGCACTCGACCAGCTTGATCACTATATTCAACGGCTTGACGCCGGGGATATTGCAGGTCAGACGCGTGCCGATACCGAACACCAGGTTGATACGCCGATCAAAGTGGCGATACAGCGCCAACGCCTTATCCAGATCCAGATTGTCTGAAAACACCAGCGTCTTGCTCATGGGATCGATACCCAATTGCTGGTAATGGGCAATGGCTTTTTCACCCCATTCGATCGGATCGCCTGAGTCGTGGCGCAACCCTTGATAACGCTGGGCAAACTGCTTACCGAAATCACGCAGGAACGCATCCATGGTGATGCAGTCGGTAAGTGCGATGCCGAGCTGATCGGGATATTCATCCAGCCAGGCCTGCAAGGCGGCACGTTGGCTGTTGGCTAGCACCGGGCTAATCTGTTGATGGGCCTGGAACCATTCATGGGCTTGCGTGCCGACTGGCGCCAAATCTAGCCGATGCGCCAAATCGTAGTTACTGGTGCCCACCAGATAAGGGAATTCGTTTTTCAACGTGCTGACAATGGCCTGCTGCACATCACGAGAGAAGCGGCGACGGCTGCCAAAGTCCATCAGCTTGAAGCGTGAGATATCAATATCCCCGCTCAGTTGCCTGAACTGTGCCAAGTTGTGCCGCAACTGGCTAATCGCCATCTCAGGCGTGGCCTGTGGCGAACGGTGGCGGTGCACAACTTCGCTGATCACCGCCAACAACGGCACTTCCCACATAATCACTTCGCGCCAGGGGCCAGCAATACGGATATGCAATTTGCCGTCGTGATTGCTAATGGTGACCTGCTGCGGATCGTAGCGGAACCCCCGTAACCAGCGCAGGTAATCCTGATGGAAGAAAGGCAGGCTGGAGAGATAGTGGTATTCGGCATCGGTTAGCGCCAACTCGCTCATCATGGCAACCTGTGCGCGGATCTCGTCGGCATATTCGCCCAGCAGCTCGTCGCCACGGCAACGAAACTCCGCCGCAACGGTAATTGCGGGGTAGCGATGGAACACTGCTTGCTGCATATGAAGCTTGTAGGCATCAGTATCGAGCAGTGAAGTCAAAATCGGGGAAGCGTATAGAGTCATATCGCGTTACAGCATCCTCGTCAGGCGCGTGTCCAAATCCGGATAATCATAAAAAGTGGGGGGAGTATACCCGGATTATCCTGTTATTGAAGCCTCATCACACCACAAATGGCGGGAACGGGTCGAGGATTAAACGTGCCTTTATTTTACCAGGGGCGCAACGTCAGAGAGAAAAAGCCAGATAATCCAATAAACTGAATGGCTTAGTCTATTTACTCATAAAAATTATGAGGTTAATTATTTTAAACACAGATTCAGATAAAGCCGGTTGGCGTATAAATACTGACCCGATTGCGTCCGCTCTTCTTACAAAAATAGAGCGCTTCGTCGGCCTGCTTGATGGCCGGATGCAGTCCTGCCAGGTCGCCTACGGCGGCGATACCACAGCTGATGGTAAAGCGCACCCGTTTACCGTTGAGCAATTCCAGGCACATTTGTTGGGTTTGTTCACGTAGCGCTTCCATCATACTGCGGGCATTTTCCAGGGAACAGTGACCGAGCAGTAGGGCAAACTCCTCACCGCCATAGCGGCAAAAGATATCGCTGGAGCGAAAGGTGTTACTTAGCAACTGTGCGAACATCACCAGCACTCGGTCACCGACGTCATGGCCATAGGTGTCGTTGAGACGTTTGAAATTATCGATATCAATCAGACAGAACGCCTGAGGGTAACTACTTTGGGCGAGCATCTCACACTCGAGGAAAAATTTGCGGCGGTTATAAATGTTGGTCAACGGATCGAAGAACGATGAGACTTCCAGCTCTTTGATGAGCTGCTGCTTTTCGTTTTCCAGCGCGATCTTGACCTGATTGTAGTGTTTGAGCTGGGTGATGGCATCACTGATGGCGATCAACTCTTTGCTGTAAAAAGCTTGGTTATCGTCAATGTTCATATCGCCTTGTGATAGGCGCAGAATATTTTTATGCGTCTTGGTCAGCCAACGGCTGATGTTGGAACAGAAGATCATAGAAGGCAGCAGGATGAACAGAGAAATCAACCCACTCAGAGAAATCATGGCGTAGATGGCGGTTTGGCTGTCATACATTTTGGCTTCTGAGGCGGCCATCTCCAGCTCAAAGCTGCGTTCATAGAGCCCTTGGGAAAGTTTATCCATCTCCTCGATATAGCCGGCGATCAGGTTGATGTCATAGACGGTATTGTGGGTAATGGCTTGATATAACCCATCTGAAATGTTGCTGATCCGATGGCTTGAGATGTTACGTAACATCTCATCCACCAGTTCGGTAATCTGCGGGTCGTTATAGGCCAGCTTTAAAAACGCCAATCGGGTACCGAGCGGGGTAAATACCCCGGTCAACTGGATGGCCTTCAGGTAAGCATCCTTGCGTTCCGAACTGCTGAGGTTGACGTCGATAATCTGATCGATCAGTTCGGTCAGCGACATATTCATCCGGTTATTGAGGCGAATAGCCTCCAAAAACAGAAATGAGTCTGCATTGATCATCCGGGTGTCGTAGGTATAGCGGTAGAAGGCTTTGGTGGTCTGGACGATATAATAGGCGCTGTTGATATTGAACAGATTGCTGTTGGTACCGTTGATTTGGGAAACCTGAAGCGAATCGTTATCCAGCAGCCTTTCCATCCAATCAAGCATAGAAAGTATGGCCACCTTTTGCCTAATGCCCAAGCGCAGGGCGAGCTTACCGTCGACATGGGATTTAACAATCGCGATTTTTTCACGCGCCTGTTTATCGACCTGCTGCCATTGGGTCTTGGTGACTGATTGATCGACCAGGCCTAATCTTTTTAACCGGTGTGCCAGCAACGTAGCCTGAAAGGCCTCGGCCACTTCTTTGGTCCTGCTGATTTTATACAGGTTTTCCAGACTTTGTTCATGGCTGGCCTGTGCCTTTATCAGCCCATTGGCAATAAAAATCGCAAAGGACAGCATGATGACAAAGGTGAAGAAATAGATCAGGTATTTTACTTTCATGCCAATCTGTTTCTCCTACTGGCTCTTGGATAATTATATCATTGCAACCGCTGGTTTTCCTCCGCAATTCGGTTGCTAACGGGGACGGAACTGCGCCTGTTTAAGCATAAAATGCTGAGTTTGACGCTAAGTGAAGCGCCAGGGTAGCTGGAGCATAGCAAACAACAGCGAATGTCTGCGTGAGTCGTGTGATTTCTTGGTGCGATTTGCTGCCATTTCTGGGTTTTTTTTATAGCTGTGATACAGTTTATTCACAATCGGGCCATTGAGGTACCGCGTCGTCCTGCACGGCGCTACGCTCCGAGCCCGGAACCTGTAACTCACTGAGACGTCAAAGGGTTTTTATGACACAACAGCCACAGGCGAAGTATCGCCACGATTATCGCGCCCCAGATTATACCATCACCGATATCGACCTGGATTTTGAACTGGATGCAGACACCACGCGCGTTACCGCCGTCAGCCAGATCAAACGGCAGGGTGCCGCAGGCGCCCCGTTAACGTTGAATGGCGAAGACCTGACGCTGGTGAGTATTCAAGTGGATGGACAGCCGTGGAGCGCCTATCGCCAGCAGGAAAACCAACTGGTGATTGAGCAGCTACCAGCCCAGTTTACCCTGACGATCGTTAACGACATCCATCCTGCCAAAAATAGCGCGCTGGAAGGGTTATACCTGTCTGGCGAAGCGTTGTGCACTCAATGTGAAGCCGAGGGCTTCCGCCATATTACCTTCTATCTGGATCGCCCAGACGTGCTGGCCCGTTTCACCACCCGCATCGTCGCCGATAAAGCGCGTTATCCATTCCTGCTGTCGAACGGCAACCGGGTGGCTGAAGGTGACCTGGCAGACGGACGTCACTGGGTACAATGGCAGGATCCGTTCCCGAAACCTAGCTATCTGTTTGCGCTGGTGGCGGGTGATTTCGACGTCTTGCGCGATAGCTTCACCACCCGTTCTGGTCGTAAGGTGGCATTAGAGCTGTTTGTCGATCGTGGCAACCTGGATCGTGCCGATTGGGCCATGACCTCGCTGAAAAACTCGATGAAGTGGGACGAAACCCGCTTTGGCCTGGAATACGATCTGGATATCTACATGATCGTCGCCGTGGATTTCTTCAATATGGGGGCGATGGAGAACAAAGGGTTAAATATCTTTAACTCGAAGTATGTGTTGGCCAAGGCCGAAACCGCCACCGACAAGGATTACCTGAATATTGAAGCGGTGATCGGCCACGAATATTTCCATAACTGGACTGGCAACCGCGTGACCTGCCGCGACTGGTTCCAACTTAGCCTGAAAGAAGGGCTGACGGTGTTCCGCGATCAGGAGTTCAGTTCAGACCTGGGTTCCCGCTCGGTCAACCGCATCGATAACGTACGGGTGATGCGTGGTGCACAGTTCGCCGAGGACGCCAGCCCGATGGCGCACGCGATCCGGCCGGATAAAGTGATCGAGATGAACAACTTCTACACCTTGACGGTGTATGAGAAGGGATCCGAAGTGATCCGCATGCTGCACACGCTGCTGGGGGAACAACAGTTCCAGGCGGGGATGCAACTCTATTTCGAACGCCACGACGGCAGTGCGGCTACCTGCGACGATTTTGTGCAGGCAATGGAAGACGCTTCCAACGTCGATCTATCGCTGTTCCGCCGCTGGTACAGCCAGTCTGGCACGCCGTTGTTGACGGTGCGGGATGACTATAGCGCCGAGGATCAGCAATACCGCTTGCACGTTAGCCAGAAAACCGCGCCGACGGCCGATCAGCCAGAAAAACTGCCGTTGCATATCCCGTTGGATATTGAGCTTTATGATAGCGAAGGCAACGTTATTGCCCTGCAGAAAGACGGTTCCCCGGTCAATAACGTGTTGAACGTCACCGCCGCCGAACAGACCTTTGTATTTGATGGCGTCGCGCATAAGCCAGTTCCTTCGCTGTTGCGTGAGTTTTCGGCACCGGTCAAGCTGGATTATCCGTACAGCGATCAGCAACTGACTTTCCTGATGCAGCATGCACGCAATGAGTTTTCTCGTTGGGATGCCGCGCAGAGCCTGCTGGCCATCTACATCAAACTGAACGTCGCCAAATATCAGCAGAAGCAGCCATTGTCGCTGCCGTTGCACGTGGCAGACGCCTTCCGTGCGGTGCTGCTGGATGAGAAGCTGGATCCGGCCCTGGCGGCGCAGATCCTCACGCTGCCATCGGAAAACGAAATTGCCGAGCTGTTCGCCATCATCGATCCGCAAGCGATCTCGGCGGTGCACGAAGCTATCACCCGTTGCCTGGCTAAAGAGTTGGCTGATGAGTGGCTGGCGGTGTATCACGCCAATAAAACCGAGGGTTACCGGGTTGAGCACGGCGATATCGCCAAGCGTTCGCTGCGGAATACCTGCCTGCATTATCTGGCTTTCGGCGATGTAGAGCAGGCCGACAAGCTGGTGGTGCAACAGTTCCAGCAGGCCGATAACATGACCGATTCGTTGGCGGCGCTGGCTGCGGCGATGGGGGCGCAGTTGCCTTGCCGTGATGCACTGATGGCCGAGTTTGATAAGCGCTGGCATCAGGACGGTCTGGTGATGGACAAGTGGTTCATACTCCAGGCCACCAGCCCGGCGGCAGACGTGCTCGGCAAGGTGCGTTCATTGCTGCAACATCGTTCATTCAGCCTGAGTAATCCCAACCGCACTCGCTCGCTGATTGGTGGGTTCGCCTCGGCTAACCCGGCGGCATTCCATGCGGCAGACGGGAGCGGCTATCAGTTCCTGGTGGAGATCCTCAGCGATCTGAACAAGCGTAACCCACAGGTTGCCGCGCGGCTGATTGAACCACTGATCCGCCTGAAGCGTTACGATGCCTCTCGTCAGGCGTTGATGCGTCAGGCGCTGGAGCAGTTGAAGGGGCTGGAAGATCTGTCTGGCGATCTGTTTGAGAAGATCACCAAGGCGTTAGACGCGTAAACGCTAGGGGACGGCACTTGCCGTCCCCTGATTAATTCGCCACCCGGTGGGAAGTCTCAATGGCTAGCGGTGGCGTCAACACTCTTGCCAATACCTCTGCTTCCAACTCCGCCAGCTTTGCCGAACCTTTGCGGCGCGGCCGTGGCAAATCAATGGTCAGATCCAGCCCGATACGCCCCTCTTCGATTAACAGCACCCGATCGGCCAGTGCGATCGCCTCACTAACGTCATGCGTGACCAGTAGTACGGTGAAGCCATGCTGTTGCCAAAGCGTTTCGATCAGTCCCTGCATTTCAATACGGGTTAACGCATCAAGTGCCCCTAAAGGTTCATCCAACAGTAGCAGTCGTGGGCGATGGATCAACGCGCGAGCCAGGGCGACACGCTGTTTCTGCCCGCCAGACAGTGCGGCAGGCCATTCATTGGCACGATCGGCTAACCCGACGGTGGTTAACGCCTGTAATGCAGCATCACGCCAGTTGCCACGCAGGCCAAGCCCCACGTTGTCGATCACCTTTTTCCACGGCAGCAGGCGAGCATCCTGAAACATCAGCCGCGTATCGTCTTTGGCATGGGTGAGCGGGGCATTACCACTCAACAGTGTCCCGCTGTTGGCCGTTTCCAGCCCTGCTAGCAGACGTAATAAGGTGCTTTTACCACAGCCGCTGCGGCCAACCACGGCCACAAACTGGCCCGCGGTGATGCGTAGTTGCAAATTGTCCAACACCGTGCGGTTGCCATAACGTTTGGCGATGGCTTCCAGAGTAATGGGGGTGCCTTGTGGGATGCGAGTCGGTGCCGTCATGATGCTTCTCCTGATTTCAGTTGATAGGCCGGATGCCAGCGTAACCAGACACGTTCGAGCAGCTGTGCGCAGGCATCGGCCAGTTTGCCGAGCAGGGCATACAGAATTATGGCGACCACCACCACGTCAGTCTGCAGGAATTCACGGGCATTCATCGCCAGATAACCGATGCCCGAGTTGGCGGAGATGGTTTCGGCGACGATCAGCGTCAGCCACATAAACCCGAGGGCAAAACGCACACCGACCATGATCGAAGGCAACGCGCCGGGTAACACCACCTGCGTAAACAGGCTAAAGCCGCTCAGGCCGTAGCTGCGCGCCATTTCCAGCAGTCCACGGTCGATATTCTTGATACCGTGGTAGGTGTTCAGATAGATCGGGAATAGCGTACCCAGCGCCACCAGGAAGATTTTGGCGGACTCGTCGATGCCGAACCACAGGATCACCAACGGGATCAGCGCCAGATGCGGCACGTTACGGATCATCTGTACCGAGCTGTCGAGCAGACGCTCTCCCCAGCGGGACAGGCCGGTAATGAACCCCAGCACCAGGCCAATGCTGCCACCGATACTGAAGCCAATCAGCGCACGCCAACTGCTGATGGTCAGGTGTTGCCATAGCTCGCCACTCTTGGTTAAAGCCCAAAAGGCGGCCACCACGGCGCTCGGCGCGGGCAAGATACGGTTAGATAACCAGCCAGCCTCAACCGCGGTCTGCCAGCCAATCACCAATGCTACCGGCAAAGCCCAGGGGGCCAGCCGGTGCAGAATTTGTTGTGCACCGATCGCCATCATTGTTCTCCTCAGCTTTGTGACACTTTTTGTGGGGCATAGATATTGGCGACCACTTCGCCCTGTGGCTTGATCGCACGCAGCTGTGTTGGTTGTTCGCTAGTGGCTAGATCGAGATGTGGGAACAGCAGTTCACCTACGCGATAAGCTTCTTCCAGATGCGGGTAGCCGGAAAGAATGAAGGTATCGATGCCCAGATCGGCATATTCCTGGATGCGTTCCGCGACGGTAGGGCCATCTCCCACCAAGGCAGTGCCTGCGCCACCACGTACTAATCCGACACCAGCCCACAGGTTAGGGCTGATTTCGAGATTATCCTTCTTGCCGCCGTGCAGGGCTGCCATACGCTGTTGACCAACGGAATCGAAACGGGCAAAGGCTTTTTGTGCATCCGCAATGGTTTGATCATCGAGATTGGCAATCAAACGTTCGGCCGCCTGCCAGGCTTCTGCTGTGGTTTCGCGAACGATGACGTGCAGGCGGATACCGAAGCGGACTTTGCGCCCCAGGGCCGCTGCTTTGGCTCGTACTTCCTCAATTTTTTCCTTCACCTGAGCGGGGGGTTCTCCCCAGGTCAGATACAGTTCAACCTGCTCGGCTGCCAGATCCTGTGCCGCCTCTGAAGAACCGCCAAAATACAGCGGTGGGCGAGGTTGCTGCACCGGTGGGAACAACAGTTTGGCTCCTTTCACCTGAATATGCTTACCGGCGAAATCGACAGTTTCACCTTCCAGCACTTTGCGCCATACGTGGGTAAACTCGGCGGAGGCTTCATAGCGTTCGGTGTGGTTAAGGTGTAATCCTTCCGCTGCCAGCTCTTGCGGATCGCCACCGGTCACCAGATTGAACAGGGCGCGGCCATTGGAAAGGCGATCCAAAGTGGCGGCCTGCCTGGCTGCCAACGTCGGGGAGATGATGCCAGGGCGCAGGGCCACCAGGAATTTCAGCCGCTGCGTGACCGGAATTAACGAAGCGGCAACCAGCCAAGAGTCTTCGCAGGAACGCCCCGTTGGGATCAGCACGCCGCCGAAACCGAGCCGGTCAGCGGCCTGGGCGATCTGCTGAAGATAACCGTAATCGACCGCACGTGCCCCTTCTGAACTCCCCAGATAGTGGCCATCTCCGT
>NZ_JBKJYW010000519.1:0-7813 GCF_046715635.1 Serratia sp. (in: enterobacteria) | reverse complement strand
GTGCCTAGTTTGTTTGAAGTATAGTTTAACCGTTCCTGGTGGTGGGCGAAATAAGTAACAATTATTATTCATTTAAAAAACAAGCTGTTAATAATAAATCTTAAATGAGAGTTACTATCATTTAAGAGCGATTGAGAATGATCGGTTATGATTTAATATGATCAATTAAGTTATTGATTTTAATGTATTTTATTGTTTTTTATTAAGAATAAAACTACTTCACTCAGAAAAGTCCCATTCATGTTCTAGTATTTATTCCATCAGCAAGGGGGAGCGAAGTAAAACGGCTTCATCTTACTGAGATAAAGGATAGCTTCACCGGTAGAGATTTTTATATACATGGTGTGGCAGAAAAATCCTAATCATCGGTTTGTAGGTAATGGACTGAATATCAATGATTAAAATTTAATGGCTAGTTATTAATGTTGTAAGGTAAAAATCTTTGACATTTATGACTACTCAAAGTGGGTGAAGTAATGAGATATGAAAAACACTAGGAGGATTCGCGTAAGCTAGCGGTAAATTCTGAGTTAATAGAGTTGAACGGTATTTGTCACTGTTATGAGGCTTTTGAAGATGGCAATGTGATCATCTTGGCGCGGTTGCCACGGTGTAAATTGCTTCTATAATGTCTCACTTAAGGGAGGTTTGTTATTTTTGTTAAAAAACCAAAATAATAATCCGAGATACATATGGAAAATAGACTTTATGGATTCCTAATTGATGATGACATTCAATTCGATATTGCCAACCGCAGACTCCTTTATTACTCTGATGGAGCCTCGGAGCGCACACTGTTTTTCAAGGTTATCTCTCTAAACGAGATCCAGACCAGATTACTGATTTATTTGTTGGCAAATAGCCGGGATGCCGTCATCTATAAAAATGACATCATGAAAAGCGTTTGGGAAGAGATTAATTTATCTTCATCCAGTCAGCGTTTGTGGCATGCAATAAATGAATTACGTAAGAAACTGGCATCAATTGGTCTCCCGGAAGATTTTATAGCGAACGTTCATGGTATTGGCTATTCCGTCGATAACCACCGAGTTTCTTCGCTATTTATTAAGTAAGTTGTTGTAAATATAAGTGCTGGAATTATCTAGCTATATCCATACCCAATGGGTATTCACCAGACCATTTTAATGGATATTAAAATGGTATTCATAATACAAGGTAAGTAGGAATATATATGAAAAAGTTAACTATCGTTGCATCCCTGATCGCTGTTTTCGGTACTGTAGGTATGGCTCAGGCTGCTTCTACCGGTACCATCACATTTAACGGTGAACTGACTGCTAACACCTGTGACGTCAAGATTGATGACCAGAATGAGAACGCGACCGTGATTCTGCCAACCGTCAGCACCAGCCAACTGCAAACCGCCACTTTCACTGCAGGTGATACTAACTTCGTGATGGCCCTGAGCAACTGTTCGGGTACCTTGGAGACCGCCTCCGCCTACTTCCAGGCGGGTGCCTCGGTTGATGCGGTGACTGGCCGCCTGCGTAACACGACCGGTGGTGCTACCAACGTCAGCCTGCAATTGCTTGACGCTTCAAGCCCGACTCAGGCCGTGATCAAGGCTGGTAGCCCGGAGCAGGTAGGTGCGATGACTTATAAAACCGTTACCGGTGGTAGCACCACGCTGCCGTATATCGTTCGCTACTACGCAGAGGCACCAACTACTGCGGGTACCGTCAACAGCAACGTTGTTTATTCAATTGAGAACCTGTAATGGACTGTGGGAGGGGGAATGCCCCCTCCCAATCTGTCAGTTTTCGGAGTCTATGATGAAGCTTTTCTCTACTAATGTGCTGCAGGTTGGCACTTTTGCCGCCGTAGCTCTGTTCAGCGTCAGTAGCCTGGCCAGCGTGGTGATTAGCGGTACGCGGGTGATTTACCCCTCTGATGCCAAAGAAGTCAGCGTCAAAATCACCAACGGCGGTGCCTCGCCGGTGTTGCTGCAAAGCTGGATCGATAACGGTGACGCCGACGCCAAACCGGCGGCGATCAAAGTGCCATTTGTCCTGACACCACCGATGAACCGTGTGGAGCCAAGCAAAGGCCAGACTTTACGCATCAGCTACGCCGGTGGTTCGCTGCCGATGGATAAAGAATCGGTGTTTTGGCTGAACGTGCTGGAAGTCCCGGCCAAAGCTCAGGCTAAAGTGGCTGAAAACCGCTTGCAGATGGCTTTCCGCTCGCGCATCAAGCTGTTCTATCGCCCAGCCGGTCTGGAAGGTAACGCCAATGAAGCGGCCAAAGCGCTAACCTGGAACAGCCAGGGTAACCGGGTGCAGGCCAGCAACCCAACGCCTTATTATGTCTCTCTGGTCAATGTGTCGGTGAATGGCAAAAAACTTGACTATGCGATGGTAGCCCCCCGTAGCTCTATGACATTGGATTTGGCGGGTAGTGCAGGTAGTAAAGTGACAGGAAGTTTCGTTAATGATTACGGCGCGGTGAATACTTTTGATGCAGTGATAAAATAACGTTCCGATAGATAAAACTCTCTCGCATTAATCTGTTGATCGCTATTCAGGAATCAGTTCTTGAAGGGATATCTATGTCTAAATATTTACAGTATGGCCTGCGTAGCCAGTTATCTCCACTGGCCATAGCTATTATATCGACTTTTTTTGTAGCTAACGTTAATGCTGAGATCGCGGTTTCTGCACCACAAGATATCGCTAAAAATCTTGAGTTCGATGCCTCTTTCCTGAATGTGGATGATGAAAAATCGGTTGACCTAAGTCGTTTCGCCAATGGCTCATCTGGGTTGCCAGGGGTCTATAAAACGGCTTTATATATTAATAATCAACCGGTCAGTAATACCGATATTGCATTCAAAGCGCGGGCAGATAAAAGCGTGTATCCCTGCCTGACCCGCGAACTGATTAAAAACATTGCGTTTGATTACGCTAAGTTGCCAGCGGACTTTTTAACCTCGCTCGACAAAGGGGATGTCTGTTTCGATCTGCAGAGCAAGTTGCCGGAAGCTCAGGTGAATTACGACAGTAATGAGCAACGCCTGGATATTATGGTTCCGCAGGTTTACATGCTCAACACCGCCCGTGGCACCGTGAGCCCGGAGCTGTGGGACAGCGGCGTACCGGCGTTGTTGCTTGGTTATAACGTCAATGGCTACACCAGCGAATCCCATGGCACCAGCTATAACTCGCTGTTTGCCGGGGTGAATGCCGGGGCCAACGTCGGAGCCTGGTATTTGCGCCATAACGGTTCCTATAGCCGGATGGATAACGGTGAGAGCCAGTACAGCAGCCTCAATACCTATTTGCAGCGTGATATCCCGGCGCTGAAAGCGCGTGTCCTGATGGGGCAGTCGAATACCACTGGGCAACTGTTTGATACCGTGCCGTTTACCGGTATACAGCTGGCCAGTGACGAGCGGATGCTGCCGGAGTCCCAACGCGGTTACGCGCCGGATATCCGTGGTATCGCCCGTACCAACGCCCGTGTCACCGTGCGTCAGGGCGGACAGGTACTGTATGAAACCACGGTTACACCGGGCGAGTTTCTGATCAACGATCTGTACCCGACCGGCTACGGCGGCAATCTGGACGTTACCGTGCGCGAATCTGACGGCACCGAGCAGACCTTCAGCGTGCCGTATGCCTCAGTAGCCCAATTATTGCGCCCGGGGTCATCACGTTATTCGATCACCGCGGGTGAAGTACGCAGCGATAACCTGCGAGACAAACCGGCGCTGTACCAGGCTACCTATCAGCTTGGCCTGACCAACAACGTCACCGGTTATGGTGGCCTGCAGGCCAGTCAGGATTATTACGCCCTGCAACTGGGGGCCGCCGTTGGCACACCGATCGGGGCCCTGGCATTTGATGCTACTCAGGCTCGTACCCATTTGGGTGACAGCACCGATGTTGATGGTAGACATCGCTCGGGTAATAGCCTTAGTGGACAAAGTTATCAGGTGAGCTACAGCAAGCTGATTAGCGAAACCAACAGTAACCTGTCGCTGGCGGCGTACCGCTTCTCTACCGACGGTTACATGGATTTTATGACCGCGATGCAAACTCGTGATGCGGTGGCGCAAGGTTATTCGCCGGACTCGATTTCGCGTGCCAAAAACCGCCTGACGGTCACTGCCGGGCAAGGTCTGCCAGAAAACTGGGGCCAGCTGTATATCAGCGGTTCTTTGCAGAACTACTGGAACAAAGACGGCAGCGAGAAGCAGTACCAGATGGGCTACAATAATCGTTATAAGGATCTATCTTACGGCCTGAGTGTGAACCGTAGTTTCTCCAGCCTGGGGACGGCGCAAACCAACTATCTGTTGAGTTTCAGCCTGCCGCTGGGAAGCAACGAACAGACACATACACCGCAGTTACGCATGGATTTGTCCCATGACAGCAGCGGCCGATATGGTCAGCAGGCGACGGTATCCGGTAGTGCCGGGGCTGATAATCAGTTCGGCTATGGCGTGACGGCGATGAATGCCAATCAGGGCCAGGGTAGCAGCGGATCGCTGAATGGTAACTATCGCACCCCGGCTACGGCGTTGAGCGCCTCCTACAGCACTGGTAAAGGCTATCAGAGCGCCTCTGCCGGGATGAACGGTACGGTGATTGGCCACACTGGCGGGGTGACCTTTACACCGTACACGTCGGACACCTTCGCGCTGGTGGAAGCCAAGGGGGCAGAAGGAGCTAAAGTTTCTTCGTATCCCGGCGTGAGCATTGATTCACGGGGGTACGCGATAGTGCCTTACCTGAATCCGTACCAGATGAATGAGATCAGTATCGACCCGAAAGGGACGGCGGTCGGCGTGGAATTGGATAACACCAACCAGAAGGTCGCGCCGTATTCCGGCGCGGTGGTGAAGCTGAAATACAACACTAAGCAGGGCACGCCGATCTTGGTGAATGCCACCTATCAAGGGGAACCGGTACCGTTCGGCGCCGATATCTTTGATGGCAAGGGCAACAGCGTAGGCTCAGTGGGCCAGGGCGGGCAGTTGTATGCGCGTGTGGCAGAAGACAAAGGCCAACTGCGAGTGAAATGGGGCGAAGGCGGTGAGATGCAATGTACGGTCAGCTATGTGCTGATGCCGATAGCCAAGAGCCAAAAGCAGGAGCAGATACAGCAATTCAACTCTCCTTGCACGGCGACGGCCTCATCCAGTTCCCAGAGAGAGAAACTGGCGAGCAATGATGTGATATCGGCTGTTAACCAGGGTTAGCCATCCGGTATGGCAGCTATTCGGCTGGTAAAGCCAACTAATTTACGTTGTGCAGATCATATAAAAATAGAGCAAGTGTGGCGCAAGCGGTTGGGCCAGAGGTGAAAGAATGAAGAGAATAATACAGCGTACACTCGGGCTACTTTTGCTCATGGTAGCCAGCAATAGCGCCTTGGCGGTAGTTACCTGTTCAGCGATAAGTGGTTCTTCCCGTACCGATATCGTTCAACTCACCCCCGCAGCGATTTCAGCAGGGGCAGATATTCCCCTCGGGACGGTAATTTATCAAGGACGTTGGGTTAGTGGTGAAACCGGCATCAGTGTGATGGATTGTGCATCAACGGTGGACCCTGCCTCTATCTGGTTCAACGTTGCCTGGAGTATTGAGCAGGCGCCTCTGGGGCTGGCCAACTGGTCAGGCAGTCCTTTCGGAGGGGCGGTTTATGAGACGGGTATTCCTGGCATAGGCATTGCCATCTCCCGCAGTAATGATGGTGATGCGGCCAAGGTTGGCGCACCGAACTATCAGTTTCCGGGCGATGTTCAGTTCCCGATAACTGGGGGACATTATAAGCCTTATTTGGTGAATAGGGTTATCTATGTCTCACTGATTAAAATCGGCGCTATTACTCCTGGGAACCATGTATTGGATTCGTCGAAACTTCCGGTAGCTGGCCTGACTATTGTTAATCCGCTGAATCATACACAGACAACTGGGTTGCCTATCACGGTTACCCGGGTCCAGTTTCAGGGGCAGTTGACAATATCAGCCCAGACCTGCACCACGCCGGATGTGAATGTCAATCTGGGCAGTTTCGATACGCGGGAATACTTTACTGGCCAAGGGGCAACGACTCCCTGGGTTGATGCTTCAATCACGATGACCAACTGCCCGACCTTCTACGGTTTTTATAATGCAGCCAACAGTCTATTGATGTTCGATTACACTACCGGTGCCGGGCTTGCTACCAACTCAACCAATAACAGCATTGGTGTGCGCGTGACCCCGGCAACCTCGGTGATTGATGCAACTAATGGGATCATGGCTATAGATTCAACGGTATCCGGTACTGCATCGGGCGTAGGGATCCAGCTTGGCTGGGGCGACAGCAGCCAGGCACCGACGCTGTTTAACTTGGCATCAGAACAATCGGTGGCGCTGCCAAAAGACGGTAGCCCGACAATTCGTATTCCCCTGGCTGCCCGTTATATTCAAACGGCTGAGAATCCTACGCCGGGCAAAGCGTATGGCAAAGTGGTGTTTACCGTTAACTACTATTGAGTTGCGGCCCGTGGATAGCGTAACTCATAGCTATACAAACGTTCCACTCGGCCATCTTTGAGCCTCGGTTTGCTGTGACATTGATGAGATGGAGATTCATTTTGCGTAAAGGAGCGCCATAGATATGCCTGGAAACATTAATATAATTACCGACAACTATTATTTTTTTGCCGGGCTCAAGGCATATTTGCATGCCGAGGGGCGAGTGATTAACCAAATGTCACTCAATGAACTGAAAAATACCAGTGCCAGTGGCTTTGGCAAAGAGGATGTGCTGGTTTTTTATATGTTGAATTCAATCAGTGAAATGTCGTTCTTGATTGCCGTTGCCAAATTCCCTGGCAAAATAATTTTTTTGCCAACCGCAATGAAGATAAAGTTCAATCTGAGTTGTGAGCGACATATTGCCTTGGCAGAGGATGCCGATGAGGACGCGGTGTTTAATGAATTGGTCAAGATAGTGGGTGGGGAGCTTCCCGTTGCGAGTTTTCTCCAGGAGAGCTTAACCCGCAGAGAGAAGGCCGTACTGCTGTCTATGATCGATGGCATGAATATGCAGGCCATCGGCCACAGCTTAAGTATCTCTACCAAAACCGTGTATACCCACCGGCGTAACGCCCTGCATAAACTGGGGGTGCGTAACCTGTTTCAGGCGTGCCCAATAAATACCAGCGTGCTCAATTCAGCTATTTTTGCAGGTTGAAAGCACGGCCAGCGCCGATTGGGCAATGGCCGTGGTTAACCTACCTTATTTCGTTGGCGCAGGGCCGATATTGTCATCTATCCGTTTGAGCATATAAGGGAAGACGGGTTAGAGGACAGACGCATCAGCGAATCCAACCCCACCACCAGCACCGCCCGTGCGAGAGTGAGAAGATATCCGGCAAATAAGTGATGCTTAGAGGTTCGGTGACGCAAGTTTATTCACCGGACTCGATTTCGCGTGCCAAAAACCGCCTGACGGTCACCGCCGGGCAAGGTCTGCCAGAAAACTGGGGCCAGCTGTATATCAGCGGTTCTTTGCAGAACGACTGGAACAAAGACGGCAGCGAGAAGCAGTACCAGATGGGCTACAACAACCGCTAAAACAACCGCTACAACAACCGCTACAAGAACCTGTCTTACGGCCTGAGTGTGAACCGCAGCTTCTCCAGCCTGGGTACGGCACAAACCAACTATTTGTTGAGTTTCAGCCTGCCGCTGGGAAGCAACGACAAGACGCATACGCCACAGCTACGCATGGATCTGTCTCATGACAGCAGCGGCCGTTATGGTCAGCAGGCGACGGTATCCGGCAGTGCCGGGGC
>NZ_JBKJYW010000518.1:0-2682 GCF_046715635.1 Serratia sp. (in: enterobacteria) | reverse complement strand
TCGATTTTCAGGGTTTTCAGCTCAGCCATTCGCCTGCTCCTTATCCTTTCTCTCTTTGTCTTGCGCTTCGGCTGCTGCGCCATAAACACGCTTGGCCGGTGGCAGTTTGGTAATTTTCACGTCGCTGTACTCCAGGCGTGGTGTACCGTTCGGGTTATGGAACGCCAGCGTATGTTTCAGGAAGTTCACGTCGTCACGCTCGGTACAACCTTCGTCGAGACGCTGGTGTGCGCCGCGCGATTCTTTACGGTTGAAGGCCGAGTGCGCCATACATTCGGCAACGTCCAGGCCATAGCCCAGCTCGATGGTGTACAGCAGATCGGTGTTGAACACGCTGGAGTTGTCGGTGATTTTGACGCGCTTGAAGCGTTCTTTCAGCTCCGCCAGCTTATCGATGGTTTTTTGCATCAGCTCCGGTGTACGGTAGATACCACAGCCTTCTTCCATCGACAGACCCATTTCATCGCGGATCTTCGACCAGTTCTCGCTGCCTTCTTGTTTCATCAGGTTGCTGAGGCGGGTTTCCACGTCACGGCCTTGCGCTTCGAGCGCGCTGCCGTTAGCCGGGCCGCTTTCGAGTGCGCTGCGGGCGGCGTGCTCACCTGCCACACGCCCAAACACTACCAGTTCAGCCAGTGAGTTGGAGCCCAGGCGGTTCGCACCGTGTAGGCCAACAGAGGAACATTCGCCGACGGCGAACAGGCCTTTGATGCGGGTTTCACAGTTCTGATCGGTTTCGATACCGCCCATGGTGTAGTGCGCGGTTGGGCGTACCGGGATCGGATCCTTGACCGGATCGACACCCACGTAGGCTTTCGACAGTTCACAGATGAACGGCAGACGCTCCAGCAGCTTCTTCTCGCCCAGGTGGCGCAGATCCAGATAGACCACGTCGCCGCGCGGGGTGGCGATGGTGCGGCCAGCACGCCATTCATGCCAGAAAGCCTGCGATACTTTGTCACGCGGGCCCAGCTCCATATATTTGTTTCTTGGCTCGCCCAGCGGGGTTTCCGGGCCCATACCGTAGTCTTGCAGGTAGCGGTAGCCGTCTTTGTTAACCAGAATACCGCCTTCACCGCGGCAGCCTTCGGTCATCAGGATGCCTGAACCTGGCAGGCCGGTTGGGTGATATTGCACAAACTCCATATCGCGCAGTGGCACGCCGTGGTGGAACGCCATCCCCATACCGTCGCCGGTGACGATGCCGCCGTTGGTGTTATAACGATAAACACGGCCCGCACCGCCGGTGGCCATAATGACCGCGTTGGCACGGATCTGCACCCGGGTGCCTTCCATCATGTTCATGGCAACCACGCCGCGCGCCTGGCCATCATCCACCAGCACGTCCAGCACGAAGTGCTCATCGAAGCGTTGGATTTGCGGATACTTCAGCGAGGTCTGGAACAGGGTATGCAGCATGTGGAAGCCGGTTTTATCGGCAGCAAACCAGGTACGTTCAATCTTCATGCCGCCAAAACGGCGCACGTTGACCGAACCGTCTGGCTTACGGCTCCACGGGCAGCCCCATTGCTCCAACTGGGCCATTTCTCGTGGGCAGCTGTGAACAAAGTGATCGACCACGTCCTGCTCACACAACCAGTCGCCACCGGCAACGGTGTCCTGGAAGTGATAGTCGTAGCTGTCGTGATCCTGAGTGACTGCGGCGGAGCCCCCTTCGGCGGCTACCGTGTGGCTGCGCATGGGATAAACTTTAGATATCAGCGCGATTTTCAGTTGGGGATTGGCTTCCGCGGCGGCTATAGCGGCCCGTAAACCAGCTCCCCCGGCACCAATGATGGCTAGGTCGGCGTTAAAGGTTTGCACTGCACTCCTCCAATGTTCTTGTTAAAACGACAATTTAATTAATCTATGCTTAATATTTATAAAGGTGCTTCGGGTGCTAAGCTAAATTCAGTGACTTTTTAAACTAAACACTAAGGATAGATAACTGCTACCGAATATAGGGTTATCACTATACCTAAAGTTAAGTAGTAGAAATTTGATGTGATCGATTGTTTTGCCTTTTAACCGTTACGCAAGAGGCATTCCTGCAAAAATAAGGTGTTGCCTCGGCTTTGTCTTTGATTAGTACGATTGTCGGTGGTTTATATGGCTTATATGTTTTTTATGATTTTAATGTAGACCAGCGCACACAATAGCCAAGAATTTGTTTGCATGAGAGGATGCGAGTAGACTGCACCCCCTGTTTGATTTCGGAGTAATTACCATGAGCGAAACGGCAAGCTGGCAGCCAAGTGCACCTATCGCCAATTTGTTGAAGCGCGCAGCGATACTGGCTGAGATCCGGCGTTTCTTTGCCGATCGTGGCGTATTGGAGGTTGAGACCCCGGCGATGAGCCAGGCGACAGTCACCGACATCCACCTGGTCCCGTTCCAGACGCGTTTCGTCGGCCCGGGCGCGGCAGATGGCCTGACGCTGTACATGATGACCAGCCCGGAATACCACATGAAGCGCCTGCTGGCGGCAGGTAGCGGCCCGATCTATCAGCTGGGGCGCAGCTTCCGTAATGAAGAAGCGGGGCGGCATCACAACCCTGAATTCACCATGCTGGAATGGTATCGCCCGCACTATGATATGTATCGCCTGATGAACGAGGTGGACGATCTGCTGCAACAGGTACTGGATTGCGACAGTGCCGAAACCCTGTCCTATCAGCAGGC
>NZ_JBKJYW010000517.1:0-9683 GCF_046715635.1 Serratia sp. (in: enterobacteria) | reverse complement strand
TCGTTCATGGCCAGCGCAAAGGCGTCGTAATAGGCCAGGCCGCTTTCCTGCGCCAGTTTCTGTGCATGCTCCAGCAGCGGGTACCACAGCATGGCGGCAAACAGGAACGCCGGGTTGACGCGCTTGTCGTTCTGCAGACGGTGATCGGTATTTTTCAGTACCTGCACCAGAATGCGCTCCATCGGCGTGTCGTGATTTGGCGTGAAGTTGCGCGCGATCAATGGGAACAGCGGCTGGAACAACTGATATTCACACAGCTTCAGGTAGGTCTGGTAACCGTAACCCGTTTGCAGCAGCTTCAGCGCCTCTTCAAACAGGCGAGCAGGTGGAATTTCGTGCAGCAGCGAGGCCAGGCGTGGAATAGGCTCGGCGGTTTCTTCGCTGATGGTCATATCCAGCTTGGCGGCAAAGCGCACCGCGCGCAGCATCCGCACCGGATCTTCGCGGTAACGGGTTTCCGGATCGCCGATCAGGCGGATCACACCCTGTTGCAGATCGCGCATGCCCCCGACGTAATCACGCAGGGTAAAGTCGGCTACGCCGTAATACAGGCTGTTGATGGTGAAATCGCGGCGCTGGGCATCGTCTTCGATGGTACCGAAGATGTTATCGCGCAGCAGCATGCCGTTCTGGGCCTGCTGAGAGGAGTTCTTGTCAGATTCCTGACTCTGTTCGTGATGGCCACGGAAGGTGGCGACTTCGATGATTTCCGGCCCGAACATCACATGTGCCAGCCTGAAACGGCGGCCTACCAGGCGGCAGTTGCGGAACAGTTTGCGTACCTGCTCTGGCGTGGCGTTGGTGGTAATGTCGAAATCCTTCGGCTTTTTGCCGAGCAACAGATCGCGTACGCCGCCGCCGACCAGATAGGCTTCATAGCCGGATTTATTCAGGCGATACAGCACCTTCAGCGCATTTTCGCTGATATCTTTGCGCGAGATCGTATGTTGATCGCGGGGGATAACGGTCATTGAGCGCGTTCCCTCTGCGGCTACAAATGGCGGGCGTTTACGCGGCGCTGGACGGCGGGCAGGTGTCTCCCTGCCGCTCTCGGTAGAGCGCGGTGGCGTTGTGGCTAACGGTTCTGCAGGCGCGCTTTCTTCGCGGACTTGGTTTTTATCGCTGGCCGGCGCATCTTCGCGGGTCAACTTGTCATCGCGGATTAGTACCTTACGGCAGAAATTGGCTACTCGGGTAAAAATGGTACACCTCGATAGTGACGGATAAAAATGGCGCTAACAAAAAAATAGCGGCTAATCATAGCTTACCCCAGCTGTTTTGAGAATGCCGTTGTGTTTTCACACTGTGGGATAGCTGGCTGGCGCGGCACGTTTGTCAACTGCCAATGCTCAACCGCCCAGCTCAATAATAACGGCAGATCAAGATCTTGCCAGTTTTCCGGCAGCGGTTGGCGCAGAAACTTCAGGGCAGCAACCAGTACCGGCCGTGGATCGCCAGTGGGCAGCGCGGGGGCATGATTTTGCTTCGACAGTTTAATGCCGTTATTCCCCAGCGCCAGCGGCAAATGCACATAGGCGGGAACGGGTGCCTGCAATTGCTGATACAGCGCAATCTGGCGCACCGTGGGCTCGATCAGATCGGCACCGCGGACGATTTCGGTCACGCCTTGAAAATGATCGTCGATCACCACCGCCAGGTTGTAGGCAAACAGGCCATCGCGGCGGCGGATGATGAAATCTTCCTGTGCCAGCGCCGGATCGGCCCGTAGCTCACCCTGCAACCGATCGTGGAAGGCGTATACCGGGTTTGATTGACGTAAGCGGATCGCGGCACCCTGCGGGCCAAGCCGGCGCTGGCGGCAGTGGCCATCGTACAAACCGCCGATCTGCTGGATGCGGCTGCGGGTACAGGTGCAGTAATAGCTGAGATCCTGGCGTTGCAGCCAATCAAGGGTCGCGCGGTAAGCTTCGGAGCGTTGGGATTGATAGATGACCTGGCCATCCCAGTGGAGACCATAGTGTTCAAGCGCGGATAAGATTCGCCCGGCAGCTCCGGCGACTTCGCGCGGAGGGTCGATATCTTCAATACGTACCAGCCATTGCCCGCGTTGAGCACGAGCCTGGAGGTAGCTTCCCAGGGCGGCAATCAGCGAACCGAAATGCAGATCCCCGGAAGGCGATGGGGCAAAGCGCCCCACATAGTGACTTGCTAACATATCAGAAGGGATAACTTCCCTTTACACTAATGCGGCGCGCGTTATTGGCACGCGCCGCAGGAGGTAACAACTGCTTAGCCGGCCATCTGCTTTTCGCGGATTTCGGCCAACGTCTTGCAGTCGATGCACAAATCGGCAGTCGGACGCGCTTCAAGGCGACGAATGCCAATCTCCACGCCGCAAGACTCGCAGAAGCCGAAATCATCGTCTTCTACTTTCTTCAGCGTTTTCTCGATCTTTTTGATCAGTTTGCGCTCGCGGTCACGGTTACGCAGTTCAAGGCTGAACTCTTCTTCCTGAGTGGCACGGTCTGCCGGATCGGGGAAGTTGGCTGCCTCTTCTTGCATATGCGACACGGTACGATCGACTTCGTCCCTGAGTTGGTTGCGCCATGCTTCAAGGATGCGCCTGAAATGCGTCAACTGGGCGTCGTTCATGTACTCTTCGCCCGGTTTCTCTTGATACGGCTCCACCCCAGCGATGGCGAGAATGCTCAAGGACGAGGTTTTACGGGTTTGCCCTTCTTGCATATTGCTTCTCCTACATACACACGCACTATACCCTTTAATGCTAGTAGGGTATGTCGAATCCCCAATACGGGGGAAAACAGGCCGCTATAAATAACAGAAGGTAAGAGGGATGGCAATTATTCCTGTCGCCTGCTTGACAATGGTGTGAAGGAAGGCGTATTTGGCGAAGCAATATCCGGTTGTCGATTTATTTGTGCCCGGCACCGCTAGCCAATAAAAAACGGTAACTTAGCGCTTAGCGAGATACCGTCAGGTGATAATTTTGCCCCGTAACAAACAACTTCCACTCCCAACTGCTGAACCTGCGCTAGTAGCACCGCATAATGCTCATCAATGTGATTTGCCGGGGTGACCCGATCGATGCCGCTGTGTAACACGGCAAAGAACAGTACCGCCCGCTGCCCCTGTTCAACCACATTTTGCAACTCACGCAGATGCTTTTGCCCTCTCAGCGTTACGGCATCAGGGAAGTAGCCCCGTTGATGTTGCAATAGTGTGACTGACTTAACTTCAATATAGCAGTCCACCCGGTTTTCTGCCTGTAATAACAAATCGATACGGCTGTTTTCTCCGCCATATTTCACTTCACCGGTGATTTTACTGTAACCGGATAATTCACTGATTATATTCTGTTCAATGGCTTCACGGACCAGGGTGTTGGCCCGCAGGGTGTTGACGCAGATCCAGTCGTCATCCTGGGTATGCGTCAGCTCCCAACTGTGGGCATATTTGCGTTTGGCGTTGTCCGAAGTGGAGTACCAAACGGTGTCCCCTGGCGTAGCACAGCCGGTCATTGCGCCAGTGTTGGCGCAGTGCAGGGTAAAGGTTTCCCCTTCGGGGGTGATCACATCGGCCAGAAAACGCTTGTAGCGCTTGATGAGCGTGGCCGGTTTTAGCGGTGGGTCAAAGATCATGATTTATCCTGTGGGCCGAGTGGCCACTGCTCTAATTCTTGGTAGCGGGTGCGGCCCTGTTCAAACGACGATTGGTAAAGAGAGAAATGGCTGGCGTTGAACGGCCAACCCGGCGTGCC
Source organism: Serratia sp. (in: enterobacteria) (assembly GCF_046715635.1). Taxonomy (GTDB): domain Bacteria; phylum Pseudomonadota; class Gammaproteobacteria; order Enterobacterales; family Enterobacteriaceae; genus Chania. The sequence goes on along the minus strand of NZ_JBKJYW010000517.1, from coordinate 5,944 downwards.
AGGAGGAATAGCGACCGGCTGGGTGGCTGCCCGCAATAACGTGATATGGGGATGAAACGGCAACGGGCTTTGATAACAGCCGCTGCGGGCCGCTTGTGAACGCAACAACTCCGCCAACTGCAACAGCGCGCGTGGGGGGCGTTTGCTGCCCAGCCACACGACTCCGGGGCGCGGCCAGTGGCCAAGATCGTCCAAATTCAGGCTAAAGCCCGCTTGTGCGATACGCCCGGCTTGCGTTTTTAGCGCTTGTTCTTTCTGTGCGCTGACCTCGCCGAGAAAGGCCAGTGTCAGATGCAGATTGGCGGCGGCCACCGGGCGGCCATCTTCGGGTTTAAACGCATCGGCACGCCAGCGGATCACCTGCTGCTGCAAGGCATCGGGTAGCGACAAGGCAAAGAACAGGCGGCGCGAACTGGACATGGAACCCCGGTAAATGAATGAAATGCTGAGCCTAATGCTACAATGTGCGCTGTCCATTAACTACCCCATGGAGAGTTTTGTGTCCTTATTGCCCGTCAGCGCGGTTCTTGATGAGCTGCTTGCCGCACTGCAATCTGCCCCGCAGGTGTTGTTGCATGCCCCCACCGGCGCTGGGAAATCCACCTGGCTGCCGTTGCAGATCCTGGCAAAAGCCGGGCTGCCGGGGCGTATCATCATGCTGGAGCCACGGCGGCTGGCGGCAAAAAACGTTGCTTATCGGCTGGCGCAACAGCTGGGTGAAGAACCGGGCCAAACCGTGGGCTATCGCATGCGTGCCGAGAGCAAAAGCGGGCCGCAGACGCGACTGGAGGTGGTGACCGAAGGCATTCTCACCCGCATGTTGCAGCAGGATGCTGAACTACAGGGCGTGTCGCTGATTATTCTTGATGAATTCCACGAGCGTAGTTTACAGGCCGATCTGGCCCTGGCCCTGCTGCTGGATGTGCAGCAGGGGCTGCGTGACGATCTGAAACTGCTGATCATGTCGGCGACGCTGGATAATGCGCGGCTGTCGCAACTGCTGCCGCAAGCGCCAGTGGTGGTGTCAGAAGGGCGCAGCTACCCGGTTGAACGGCAGTACCAGCCGTTGCCAAGCCATCAACGATTGGAGGATGGCGTTGCCTCAGCGGTGAAGCGCCTGTTGTCTGAGCAATCAGGTTCGCTGTTGTTATTTCTGCCCGGCGTGGCGGAGATTAACCGGGTACAGGAACGGCTCATTGGCGAGGTGCCAACGGATACCGACCTCTGCCCGCTGTATGGCGCATTACCGTTGGCACAGCAGCAAAAGGCGATCCAACCGGCGCAGCACGGGCGGCGTAAAGTGGTGTTGGCGACCAATATTGCCGAAACCAGTTTGACCATTGAAGGCATCCGCCTGGTAGTCGACAGTGGGCTGGAGCGTGTAGCGCGTTATGAAGTCCGTAATGGCCTGACGCGATTGGTCACCCAGCGTATCAGCCAGGCTTCGATGATCCAGCGCGCCGGGCGTGCCGGGCGTTTGGAACCGGGAATATGCTGGCATCTGTTCGCCAAGGAGCAGGCGGAGCGTGCAGCGGAACATGCCGAGCCGGAGATCCTGCAAAGCGATCTGGCCAGCTTCTGGCTTGAGCTGCTGCAATGGGGTTGTGTGGATGTGGAGCAACTCACCTGGCTCGATCGGCCGCCGTTGGCCGCATTAGCCGCCGCTCGCCGTTTATTGCATACCCTGGCGGCTATCGATGACGGTGACAAGTTAACCACCCAAGGTCGCCAAATGGCCGGGTTGGGTTGCGATCCCAGGCTGGCGGCCATGCTGTGTGCCGGTGCCAAGATGGGAGCCGATGGATTAGCCACGGCGGCGATGTTGGCCGCCTTGCTGGAGGAACCGCCACGCAGCGGGCAGATGGATATAGGTTATTGGCTGAGTCGCCCCCAGCCGCATTGGCAACGCCGGGCACACCAATTAAGTAAGCGCTTACCGCAAAAAAGCGGGCAGATTGATGGCGTTCTGGCCGCTCCTTTGCTGGCGCTGGCATTTGCCGATCGTATCGCCCAACGGCGCGGGCAGGATGGCCGCTATTTGTTGGCCAATGGCCTGGGGGCGGCGATGGATCAGGACGAAGCGCTCTCCAGGGCTCCCTGGTTGATTACTCCCAGCCTGTTGCAAAGCCATAACAGCCCGGATGCTCGTATCCTGTTGGCGTTACCGATCGAAATTGATGCGCTGGTGGCTAGCTTGCCCGAGATTGTCAGCAGCCAGACCGCCGTTGAATGGGATGAAGAGAAGGGCACCTTGCGAGCCTGGAAGCGCCAACAGATTGGCCGCTTAACGCTGCGGGCTCAGCCGCTGGCCAAACCGGCGGAAGAGGAGCTGCAACAGGCACTGATAAATTGGGTGCGCGCCCAGGGATTGGCAGTGTTGAATTGGGACACCGCTGCCGAGCAGTTGCGCCTGCGTTTACACTGTGCCCAGCGTTGGTTGCCAGAGGCAGCCTGGCCGCCGGTGGATGACGAGGCATTGCTCGACACCCTGGAAAGCTGGCTGTTGCCGTCGTTGAACGGCGTGCGCGATCTGCGCGGATTAAAGCAGGTCATTATCGCCGAAGCCTTGTCCCGCCGGTTGGACTGGCAGCAAAAGCAACGGCTGGATAATGCCTTGCCGACTCATTATGCTGTGCCGACCGGCAGCCGTTTACCGATCCGCTACGATGCCGATAAACCGCCGGTATTGGCGGTGCGTTTACAGGAGATGTTTGGTGAACAGCGTAGCCCAACGTTGGCTGAGGGTCGCATCCCGGTGGTGCTTGAGTTACTCTCTCCGGCGCACCGGCCATTGCAGATCACCGGCGATCTGGCCGCTTTCTGGCAAGGGGCGTACCGCGAGGTGCAAAAGGAGATGAAGGGGCGCTATCCCAAGCACGTATGGCCAGACGATCCGGCTAATACCGCCCCCACCAGGCGCACCAAGAAATACCAGTAACGAATTCAGACGTTTCTTCTGTTCAGCCCGGCGACATAGGCACAGATTAAGCGACAAAATAACGGACCCGTCGTCTTTCAAGTTGCAGCGTTGTTACCTGCACTACCACACCCCAGTCACTTACCCAAAAGTAAGCTCCTGGGGATGAGATAGCTTGTCGCCTAGCTACAGCTTGAAATCCATAGGGTATAGATTGCAGCAAGCGTGGAGAAGAACCGCAATGGCTGGTGATGACCGCGAGCCCATCGGGCGCAAAGGCAAACAACCAAAACGTAATGTGCCGCGTAAACCGGCGCGTCGTCAACGTGATGACGATTATGAAGAAGACGAGTATCAGGATGAGTATGACGATGATGAGTACGATGACGACGAAGAGGAACAACGCATGCCGCCCAAGGTAAAAGCGAAGAAGTCGCCCCGTAAAAAGCGCCGTTGGCTTGGCCTGTTGATCAAACTGTTCCTGGTGATTGCCGTGTTGCTGGCGATCTACGGCGTTTATCTGGATTCCCAGATCCGTAGCCGCATCGATGGCAAGGTCTGGCAGTTACCGGCGGCGGTGTATGGCCGCATGGTTAACCTTGAACCGGGTATGCCTTACAGCAAAAAGGAAATGGTCGCACTGCTGGAAGGAATGCAATATCGCCAGGTCAGCCGTATGACGCGGCCAGGGGAGTTTACCGTGCAGGGCAACAGCATCGAGATGCTGCGCCGTCCGTTTGATTTCCCGGATGGCAAAGAAGGCCAGATCCACGCCCGCCTCGATTTCCAAAACAATGGCCTGGCGAAAATCGTCAACATGGAAAATCAGCGTAACTTTGGCTTCTTCCGCCTCGATCCGCGCCTGATCACCATGCTGCAATCGCCGAATGGCGAGCAACGCCTGTTTGTGCCGCGCTCTGGTTTCCCGGATCTGTTGGTCGACACGCTGATCGCCACCGAAGACCGTCATTTTTACGAGCATGATGGCATCAGCCCTTACTCCATTGGCCGTGCGGTGCTGGCTAACCTGACCGCAGGGCGTGCGGTACAAGGCGGCAGTACCTTGACTCAGCAACTGGTAAAAAACCTGTTCCTGACCAATGAGCGTTCGCTGTGGCGTAAGGTCAACGAAGCCTACATGGCATTGCTGATGGATTACCGCTATAGCAAAGACCGTATTCTGGAGCTGTATCTGAACGAGGTGTATCTCGGCCAGAGCGGCAGCGATCAGATCCGTGGCTTCCCGTTGGCCAGCCTGTACTACTTTGGTCGCCCGGTCGAAGAGTTGAGCCTTGATCAGCAGGCGCTGCTGGTGGGCATGGTCAAAGGGGCCTCGCTGTATAACCCTTGGCGTAACCCAACGTTGGCGCTGGAGCGCCGTAACCTGGTGCTCAAGCTGTTACAGAACCAGGGCGTGATCGACGCTGAACTGTATAACATGCTGAGTGCCCGCCCGCTGGGCGTACAACCGAAAGGTGGGGTGATTTCACCGCAGCCTGCGTTTATGCAACTGGTGCGTCAGGAGTTGCAGGCCAAGTTGGGTGATAAGGTTAACGATCTTTCCGGCGTGAAGATCTTCACTACGCTGGATCCGGTTTCGCAAGATGCAGCGGAAAAGGCAGTGGAAGACGGCATCCCAGCGTTGCGTGCCGCACGCCATCTGAACGATTTGGAAGCGGCGATGGTGATTGTCGATCGCTTTACCGGGGAAGTTCGTGCCATGGTGGGCGGTGCCAACCCGCAGTTTGCCGGCTTTAACCGAGCGATGCAGGCGCGCCGTCTGGTAGGGTCACTGGCCAAGCCGCCAACCTATCTGACCGCGTTGTCAGAACCGGATAAGTATCGGCTCAATACCTGGCTGGCCGATCAGCCGCTGTCGATCAAACTGCCGAACGGCAGCTCGTGGCAGCCGAACAACTACGATCGCCAATTCCGTGGCCGGGTGATGCTGGTGGATGCGTTGGCCAACTCGCTCAACGTGCCAACGGTCAACCTGGGGATGTCGGTGGGGCTGGATCAGATCAGCGCTACCCTGCAAAAGTTGGGTATTCCTAAAACGGCAATCAATCCGATGCCTTCAATGTTGCTGGGGGCCATCGGCCTGACGCCAATGGAAGTGGCACAGGAATATCAGACCATCGCCAGCGGAGGCAACCGTGCGCCACTGTCTGCGGTGCGTTCGGTGATGGCCGAAGATGGTACCGCGTTGTATCAGAGCTTCCCTCAGGCGGAGCGCATGGTGCCTGCGCAGGCGGCTTACCTGACCTTGTATGCGATGCAGCAGGGTGTGGCGCGTGGGACTTCCCGTTCACTGTCGGTCAAGTTCCCCAATTACAATCTGGCCGCTAAAACGGGTACCACTAACGATCTGCGTGACAGTTGGTTTGCCGGTATTGACGGCAAGGAAGTGGCGATTGCCTGGGTAGGGCGTGACAATAACGGCCCGGCCAAGCTGACCGGTGCCAACGGTGCCTTGACGCTGTATCGCCGCTATCTGGAAAACCAGACGCCGCTGGTGCTGAAGCTGCAACAACCGGAAGGCATTAGCCAGATGGGCATTGATTCCGCCGGTAACTTTATCTGTGGCGGAGGTAGCTCGCGTACTCTCCCAGTTTGGACTGAGAACCCTCAGGGGTTGTGCCAGGCCAGTGAGGCGGCTCAGCAACAAACTCAGCAGCAGCAACCCGGCGAACAGAAGGATGCCGACGGCGTGGCTGGCTGGATAAAAGATATGTTTGGCAAATAAATTCTGGCCGTTATGTTAAGCATATTTATCATTTGATTTTACTGTGTTATCAAGCTCGTAGCGTTCTGTTACGGGCTTTCCTTTCTTTGTTGTTGGTTTTATTTCCCCCTTGTTAATGTGGTTACCACGCCAATCCCATAGCCTTTTTACGGCCGAAATACGCTTGCAGTTCCGTTAGCCTTCTGCATAAAATGCCGCGCTTATAATAATTATTCTCGTTCACATTCGTTATCAAACCACATCAGAGAAACCAGACATGCCGACCAAGCGTCACTCCTCAT
>NZ_JBKJYW010000516.1:0-4475 GCF_046715635.1 Serratia sp. (in: enterobacteria) | reverse complement strand
GCAGGTATTACATTTCCCAGACGAGCGGCTACGCAAAATTGCGGCCCCGGTAAAAGAAGTCAATGCAGATGTCCAGCGCATCGTGGATGATATGTTTGAAACCATGTACGCAGAGGAAGGCATTGGCCTGGCTGCGACACAGGTCGATATTCATCAGCGCATTATCGTCATCGACGTTTCTGAAAACCGCGATCAACGCCTAGTGTTGATCAACCCGGAACTGCTGGAAAAAAGCGGTGAAACCGGTATCGAAGAAGGCTGCCTTTCCATCCCTGAGCAACGCGCCCTGGTGCCACGCGCAGAGAAAGTGAAGATCCGCGCCCTCAATCGTGAAGGACAACCTTTTGAGCTTGAGGCCGATGACCTGCTGGCAATCTGTATCCAGCACGAAATGGATCATCTGGTTGGCAAACTGTTTGTCGATTACCTGTCGCCGTTGAAACGCCAACGTATCCGTCAGAAACTGGAAAAAATGGCCAAGCTTGAAGCTCGCGCATAACCGATCAGGAAATCAACGTGTCTGACTCTTTACGGATTATTTTTGCCGGAACCCCAGACTTTGCAGCGCGTCACCTAGACGCGCTGTTGTCATCTGGGCATCAGGTGGTCGGCGTCTTCACCCAGCCCGATCGCCCCGCAGGCCGCGGTAACAAACTGACGCCAAGCCCGGTCAAGGTGCTGGCCGAACAGCATCAAATCCCCGTTTTCCAGCCTAAGTCACTGCGCCCGCAAGAGAATCAGCACCTGGTTGCCGATCTGAATGCGGACGTGATGGTGGTGGTCGCCTATGGCCTGATCCTGCCGAAAGCCGTGCTGGATATGCCGCGCCTGGGCTGTATCAACGTCCATGGCTCTCTGCTGCCACGCTGGCGTGGTGCGGCACCGATCCAACGCGCTTTGTGGGCTGGCGATAGCGAAACTGGCGTAACCATCATGCAAATGGACGTAGGTCTCGATACCGGCGACATGATGCACAAGATCGCTTGCCCGATCGAAGCCACTGATACCAGTGCCAGCCTTTACAACAAGCTGGCGGAGCTGGGGCCACAAGGGCTGCTGCTCACCTTGCAGCAATTGGCGGCGGGTACGGTGCAGCGCGAAGTTCAAGACGAAGCGCTGGTGACCTACGCAGAAAAGCTGAGCAAAGAAGAGGCACGCCTGGACTGGAGCCTTTCCGCCGAACAGTTGGAACGCTGTATTCGTGCTTTTAACCCTTGGCCAATCAGCTATTTCACCATCGACGATCAACCGGTGAAGGTCTGGCAGGCAACCGTGCTGGCGGAAACCGCCAACGCAGAACCGGGTACTATCGTGCACACCGACAAGCACGGCATTCAGGTGGCTACCGCGCAAGGTATTCTCAACCTCACGCAGCTCCAGCCTGCCGGTAAAAAACCGATGTCGGCACAAGATTTACTGAATTCTCGCCGCGAATGGTTCACGCCGGGTAACCGGTTATAAACCACTCCCATAGCCCGGCCATTGTTGCCGGGCTGTTCGTTTCTTAATGCCGATCGTAATCCGCCTTAGCCTATGAAAAACAATTACAATCTCCGAAGCATTGCTGCCAAGGCCATCGGCCAGGTACTGGATCAAGGGCAGTCGCTCAGCACCATTTTGCCCGCATTACAAAAGAATATTTCTGACAAAGACCGTGGGCTATTGCAGGAACTCTGCTTTGGTACGCTGCGGGTGCTGCCGCAGCTCGAATGGTGCATCCAGCAGTTGATGGCAAAGCCTATGACCGGCAAACAGCGCCCACTGCACTATTTGCTGATGGTTGGCCTGTATCAGTTGCTGTATACCCGTATTCCACCGCACGCGGTGTTAGCCGAAACGGTTGAAGGCGCGGTCGCCTTGAAGCGCCCACAGCTGAAAGGATTGATTAACGGTGTACTGCGCCAGTTCCAACGCCAGCAAGAAGAACTGCTGGCACGTGCAGCCAATAACGAAAGCCGCTATCTGCACCCTAGCTGGTTGCTTAAACGCATCAAACTGGCTTATCCAGCACAGTGGGAGCAGATCGTTGATGCCAATAATCAGAAGCCGCCAATGTGGCTGCGCGTCAATCGTCTGCACCATACCCGTGAAGATTATCTGCAGCTTATGCAGCAGGCCGGTATTACCGCCGAGCCTCATGCGGAGTATCGCGACGCAGTGCGCTTGCTGGCCCCGTGCCCAGTAACGGACTTGCCCGGTTTCTCCGAGGGCTGGGTAACGGTACAAGACGCCTCCGCTCAAGGTTGCGTTGATCTGCTGGATCCGCAAAACGGCGAACAGATCCTCGATCTTTGCGCAGCCCCCGGCGGCAAAACTACTCATATTCTGGAAGCCGCTCCCAAAGCTCACGTGCTGGCCGTGGATATCGACGAACAGCGTTTAAGCCGGGTGAAAGAAAACCTGCAGCGCCTACGCCAACATGCAGAAGTTCGCCAGGGAGATGGCCGTACCCCGCAGGAATGGTGCGCTGACCAACAGTTCGATCGCATCCTGTTAGATGCCCCTTGTTCCGCCACCGGTGTTATTCGCCGCCACCCGGATATCAAATGGCTGCGTCGCGACAGCGATATCGCCGAACTGGCCGCTTTACAGCGTGAAATTCTGGAAGCCATCTGGCCACGTCTGAAACCCGGCGGCGTAATGGTTTATGCAACCTGCTCCATTCTGCCGCAGGAAAATAGCGAGCAGATAGCCGCGTTCCTGCAACGTCACGGCGATGCCAAGCTGGTTGAAACCGGCGATGCACAATCACCAGGCAAACAGAATCTACCTCATCCTGAGGATGGCGATGGTTTCTTTTACGCTAAGCTGATTAAAATATAACTGTTCAGGGAGCGCCTGCGGGCGTTCTCAACTATCGGCCACGGCCGTCGCAGATCGAGCAGAGAAATCGATGAAAATAATTATTCTTGGCGCAGGACAAGTTGGCGGAACACTCGCTGAAAACCTGGTGGGTGAAAATAACGATATCACGGTGGTCGACACCGATACCGGGCGCCTACGTCAATTGCAGGACAAGTTTGACCTGCGCGTCGTCCAAGGGCACGGATCCCATCCGCGCGTATTACGTGAAGCCGGTGCCGAAGATGCCGATATGCTGGTTGCCGTCACCAACTCTGACGAAACCAATATGGTCGCCTGTCAGATCGCTTATACCCTGTTTAACACCCCTAATCGTATTGCACGGATTCGGGCGCCGGATTATATCCGTGAGTCCGAAAAGTTATTCCATCCGGATGCAGTACCCATCGACCACCTGATCTCACCGGAGCAGTTGGTTATCGATTATATCTATAAGCTGATCGAATACCCTGGCGCCTTGCAGGTGGTGAACTTTGCCGATGGCAAGGTCAGCATCGCCGCAGTGAAGGCCTATTATGGCGGCCCCCTGGTGGGGAATGCCTTGTCTGCCATGCGCGAGCATATGCCACATATCGATACTCGCGTGGCGGCGATTTTCCGCCATGACCGCCCGATCCGCCCACAAGGCTCTACCATTATCGAAGCAGGCGATGAGGTGTTCTTCGTTGCCGCATCGCAGCATATCCGCGCAGTAATGAGTGAGCTGCAACGGCTTGAAAAACCCTACAAACGCATCATGATCGTCGGCGGCGGTAATGTGGGTGCCGGCTTGGCACATCGGTTAGAAAAATCGTACAACGTGAAGCTGATTGAGAAAAATCAGCAACGTGCCGCCGAACTGGCAGAGCAGTTGCACGATACTATCGTATTTTACGGCGATGCCTCCGATCAGGAACTGTTGGCCGAAGAGCATGTTGAGCAGGTGGATGTGTTTATTGCCATCACCAACGATGACGAAGCCAATATCATGTCTGCCATGCTGGCCAAGCGCATGGGAGCCAAGAAGGTCATGGTATTGATCCAGCGCCGTGCCTATGTCGATCTGGTTCAGGGTAGCGTGATTGATATCGCTATTTCGCCGCAGCAGGCCACCATCTCCGCACTGTTGGGCCACGTACGTAAAGCCGATATTGTCAGCGTCTCTTCACTGCGCCGTGGCGTTGCCGAAGCCATTGAAGCGATTGCCCATGGCGATGAAAGCACCTCCAAGGTCGTTGGCAGGATGGTGGAAGAGATTAAATTGCCGCCAGGTACCACCATTGGCGCGATTGTACGTGGTGATGATGTGATCATTGCCAACGGCAACAGCCGGATCCAACAAGGCGACCATGTGATCATGTTTATTACCGATAAGAAATTTGTGCCAGACGTTGAGCGCCTGTTCCAACCAAGCCCGTTCTTCTTATAGATACTTAAATCATGCGAATGGTTCTTTGACACATCCGAAGTCGAGAATTAGGAAAAACCAAAAATTTTCCTATACTGATTGTGTCAAAGGGGAATTGCTTTGTTAAAATTGCGTTACTAATTTTTTGAGGGGTGTTCTGATGGGTATGTTAAAAGAGTTCCGCGAATTTGCCATGCGTGGCAACGTGGTCGATCTGGCAGTGGGT
>NZ_JBKJYW010000515.1:0-6752 GCF_046715635.1 Serratia sp. (in: enterobacteria) | reverse complement strand
GGTGCGCGCCGCTTCGATTTCCAGTTCAGGATCGCGGCTGGTGCAGGTGATCACAGGAAACAGGCCGCGTTCACGGGCCATCGATTCAAACAGCTCGACGATCGAACCAAAATAGCGGTTGTCATATTTGGGGACGATCATGCCGATCATGGTCGATTTGCGGCGGCGTAGCAGGCTGGCCTGCTGATTGACGGTATAGCCTTGTTCTTCGGCGAGGCGTAGGATTTTTTCTGCCAGTTGGGCACCGATGCGGCGCTTTTTCCAACTGCCATTGAGCACGGCGCTGACCGCACTTGAGGAGGCCCCGGCCAGTTCGGCCAGATCGTAAATCGTCGTTTTCTTTGCTTTGAACCCAGTCACAAATTTCGCTCCCCAATTTTCTATATCTTGACAGTAAAAATAAAAAGTAGCAATTATGCTCAATCGATTGAGCGCCATAAGCAAAGGGTGTGATAAAGCATTGGTACACAGTTGTAGACGGTGCCGAAATTACCCCTCACCCCAGCCCTCTCCCACAGGGAGAGGGGGCTGGTACGGAGTTGAGGTCAGGTGTGGTGGTACGTTTCCAACCCTTGTAAATATAAAGTTGGGGTCAGGAACAGCGGCACATTTTAGCCCTTGCGAATTCGTTGCTGAAATCAGACACGGGTGCCAATCCATGGCACGCTCGGTTCCCTCTCCCTTTGGGAGAGGGTTAGGGTGAGGGGCAATATCGACAGCCAAATTCTGAACGCGATGAACTCGCACGCAGTGACTTCGTCGTGACGATTTGATCTCTTGTTTAAAGAAGGAACCCAACCATGACAGATTTCACCCAATTGAATTTCTCTCTCAAAGGTAAGGTCGCGGCTATCACCGGAGCGGCCTCGGGTATCGGCCTGGAATGCGCGCGTATTTTTCTGCAGGCCGGGGCAAAAGTGGTGCTGATCGACCGTGACCAGGAAAAACTGCAGGGCCTCACCGATGAACTTGGCGAAAACGCCTATCCTCTGGTCATCGATTTGCTCAACCCGCAGCAGGTTTCGGGCATGTTACCCGGCATTTTGACCGCTGCCGGGCGTCTTGATATTTTTCACGCCAATGCCGGTGCCTATATTGGTGGTCCGGTGGCGGAGGGGGATCCGGACATTTGGGATCGCGTGCTTAATCTCAATATTAACGCCGCCTTCCGCTCGGTACAGGCGGTGCTGCCGCATCTGATCGAGCAAAAGTCTGGCGATATTCTGTTTACCAGCTCGATTGCCGGTGTCGTGCCGGTGATCTGGGAACCGATTTATACCGCCTCAAAGTTTGCCGTGCAGGCATTTGTGCACTCTACGCGCCGCCAGGTAGCGCAGTATGGCGTAAGGGTAGGCGCCGTGTTGCCAGGGCCGGTGGTTACCGCGCTGCTGGACGATTGGCCAAAAGCCAAGATGGAAGAGGCGCTGGCCAACGGCAGCCTGATGCAGCCAAGGGAAGTGGCCGAAGCGGTGTTATTTATGGTCACGCGTTCGAAGAATGTCACCGTGCGTGACCTGGTGATCCTGCCAAACAGTGTCGATCTCTGAGAGGTGAAAATGATGAACAAGCAACAGCAGGTCGTGATCGGCGTCGATGTAGGTTCAGGCAGTGCACGGGCAGGGGTTTTCGATCTCTCCGGTACCATGTTGGCGCATGCCAGCCAAGAGATCACCCTGTTCCGCGGCCCGGAAAATTATGTTGAACAATCCAGCCGTGAGATATGGCAAGCGGTGTGCAACAGCATCAAGCAGGCGGTTGCCGCATCCGGTATTTCCCCAAATAACGTGGCAGGCATCGGCTTTGATGCCACCTGTTCCCTGGTGGTACTCGATGCAGACGGCAACCCCCTGGCAGTAGGGCCATCTGAAGATCCCGACCGCAACATTATCGTATGGATGGACCATCGGGCAACGGAGCAGGCCGAGCGGATCAACGCCACCGGACATCAGGTGCTCAACTACGTTGGCGGTAAAATCTCCCCAGAAATGGAAACGCCCAAGCTGCTTTGGCTGAAGGAGAATCGTCGTGCGGTCTACGATAGCGCCTGGCAGTTTTTCGATCTGGCCGATTTCCTGACCTGGCGCGCTACGGGGGATCTGGCACGCTCCGTTTGTACGGTGACCTGCAAATGGACCTATCTGGCCCATGAAAAACGTTGGGACCCAGACTATTTCCGTACCATCGGCCTTGAGGAGTTTCCAGACGAAGCGTTCCGCCGCATCGGGGAACATATCAAAGAGCCTGGTACGCCTTGTGGCAACGGCCTGACGGCAGAAGCGGCCAAAGAAATGGGATTAGTGGCGGGCACGCCTGTCGCCGTGGGCTTGATTGATGCCCATGCTGGCGGGATTGGTACTGTCGGTGTTGGCGGTGGTGTCACCAATAACCTGGCTTACGTGTTTGGCACGTCGTCCTGCACGATGACCACCACGCAAAACCCAGCCTTTGTGCCGGGCGTTTGGGGGCCATATTACTCCGCGATGGTGCCGGGATTCTGGCTGAATGAAGGTGGGCAGAGCGCGGCGGGGGCGGCAATCAAGCAGCTTGTCTCGTTCCACCCGGCGGCAACAGAGGCGGCGGAGCAGGCTAAAGCGTTGGGCGTGTCACTGCCCACCTTGCTGGCCGATCTGGCGCTGGCGAAAATGGCTTCTGCGTCGCAAGCGGCAAAACTCGCCAATGGCCTGCACGTGGTTCCCGAGTTCCTTGGCAACCGAGCACCCTTTGCCGACCCCCATTCCCGCGCCGTGGTAGCCGGGTTGGGTATGGAGAGCAATCTCGACAACCTGGTGGCCTTGTATGTTGCCGGCATTTGTGGGATTGGCTATGGGCTCCGGCAAATCCTCGATGCCCAGTCGCAGATGGGCGTCACCGTTGAGCAGATCGTGATTAGCGGCGGGGCGGGCCGTCATCCGTTGGTGCGGCAGTTGCTGGCGGATAGCTGTGGCTGCGCCGTGCTGACGACCAAGGCGGAAGAGCCGGTATTGCTGGGCTCGGCGATCCTGGGGGCCGTGGCAGGAAAGGTTGCTGACTCGGTGGAGCAGGCGATGGCACAGTTTTCCGAGTTGGACAGCCAATACCAACCGAATGCCGATTTCAGCCAGCTGCATGCCAATCGCTATGAGGCCTATAAGCTGCTGCAAAGCACGGCCAAACGGATCCGTGAGGAGCTGCAATAAGTCTGTAAACTCGGGGCGCAGCATGCAGTGCCCCTACGTATGATCTTCTGTTGCTTCCTTTAGTAGCCATTCGCTAAATATTTCCATCGCCGGGGTCATCGCCTTCGATTTTAAATGGGTTAACCAGTAACTACCCATGCTGATTTCGGCAGCGAACGGGCGCACCAACTGCCCGGTGGTGAGTTCCCGGGCAAACATTTTCGGCGGGGCTAACGCCACCCCACCGGAATGGATGGCGGTCTCAATCATCAGACGGGATGAATCGAAGATGGCACCATTCACTCTCACCGCCTGCAGGCCAGCGGCAGCAAACCAGTTTTCCCACTCTTCAGCACGGTAAGAACGCAGCAGATCCTCTTGCAGCAAATCGGCAGGGGTGACGAGCCGCTTAGCCGTAGCGGGGGTACACAACACGGTTAGCGGTGCATCAAACAGCATTTCGTTATGGGTTGCTGGCCACAGCCCCGCGCCAAAACGGATGGCGAAATCCAGCCCCTCGGCAGCCAGATTAACGACGTTATTGTTGGTGCGCAGCCGTAGTTCGACAAAGGGATGCTCCTGCCTGAACCGATCGAGGCGCGGCAACAGCCAGCCCACGGCAAAGGTACCCACGGCAGCCACGGTGAGCACCTCCTGGAACTGTCCCCCTTCAAACTTCCGGAAGGCTTTTTCAATATGGCCAAAGGCATCGGTTAGCACGGCAAACAGCGCCCGCGACTCTTCCGTCATTTCTAAACCACGGGGTAAGCGTTTAAACAGCACCATACCCAGGCGCTCTTCGAGCAGCCGAACCTGTTGGCTAACGGCGGCCTGGGTAACATAGAGTTCCAGCGCTGCCCGTGTGAAACTCAAATGTCTGGCAGAGGCTTCAAAAGCACGCAGGGCGTTAAGAGGAAGATTAGAGCGCATAGCCGTTATCCAAAAGATTTTCTTTATGCTAGAGAAAATTCTTGTCGCTTGTCAATAACGCTCTAACAGAGGATATTTCCCGCCATCTTGAAGAAAGATCTGTTGCGTTAATCCATTTTATGTGAGGCAAAACATGGTTAAAAATACACTGCGTCAAACCACCCTGATGGTAGCTACGGTTGTGCCGTTGCTGTTCAGTAGCGCACCGCTGTGGGCGCAATCCGCTAATGCCAAGACGAATATTCAGCAGCAACTGTCCGATCTGGAGAAAAGCTCCGGTGGCCGCCTGGGCGTGGCGCTGATCGATACCGGCGATAATTCGCAGATCCTGTATCGTGGGGATGAGCGTTTTGCCATGTGCAGCACCAGTAAGGTGATGGCGGTTTCGGCGCTGTTAAAACAGAGCGAGACGGATAAAAATCTTTTGGCTAAGCGGATGGAGATCAAGCAATCCGACCTGGTCAACTACAACCCGATTGCCGAAAAGCATCTGGATACCGGGATGACCCTGGCCGAGCTGAGCGCCGCCACCATTCAGTACAGCGACAACACGGCGATGAACAAGATCCTGGAACATCTTGGCGGCCCGGCAACAGTAACAAAATTTGCGCGTACCATCGGCGATAAAACCTTCCGTCTTGATCGTACCGAGCCCACCTTGAATACCGCTATTCCGGGTGATGAGCGTGATACCAGCTCGCCATACGCGATGGCAAAAAGCCTGCAAAATCTGGCCCTGGGTAAGGCGCTTGGTGAACCACAGCGTGCTCAACTGGTAGAATGGCTGAAGGGGAATACTACCGGTGGAGCCAGCATTCGTGCAGGTCTGCCAACCACCTGGGTGGTCGGGGATAAAACCGGTAGCGGTGATTACGGTACCACTAACGATATCGCCGTTATTTGGCCTGCGAACCACGCGCCGTTGGTTTTAGTGACCTATTTCACCCAGCCACAGCAGGATGCCAAAGCGCGCAAAGACGTTTTGGCTGCGGCTGCTAAAATTGTTACCGAAGGTCTTTAAGGCAGGGATGTTCTGCAGGCTGCTGTGTACTAAACGGGCGCAGCATGCAGCGCCCCTACATTTTAAGCCCGGTGAAAGGGGCTGGTCATACAGCATCCCTTGTACGCCCGGAGAGGGAATGTCAGCATAAAAAAAGGCCGGAAAATCCGGCCTTTTCCGATCAGGCTTGGCGATTAATAATCGATGGCATCGCGGATAATCGGGCAGGTCATACAGTGGCCGCCGCCACGGCCACGGCCCAGCTCACTCCCGACAATCTCAATCACCTCAACCCCTTCTTTACGCAGTTGGGTATTGGTTTTGGTATTACGATCGTAAGCCAGTACCACCCCAGGAGAGAGCGCCACCATGTTGTTACCGCTGTCCCACTGTTGGCGTTCGGTGTCGTAGTCGTTACCTTCGGTCTCAACTACCCGCAGTTTTTTCAGGTTCAATGCTCCGGCAATGGCCTCGACAAAGGTGCCCTTATCGCGGCTCAGTTTCATGCCGGTTGGGCCATTATCCGGGCGCAGGGAGAAGGTTTTGATCTGATTGACGATCGCCGGGTAGAGCGTCACCACATCGCGATCGCAGAAGGTAAATACCGTATCCAGGTGCATGGCGGCACGCAGTTTCGGCATGGCGGCAATCATTACCCGTTCAACGCCGGAATGCTTGTTGGCAAACAGCGATGCGGCCAACTGGGTGATCGCCTGATGCGAAGTACGCTCACTCATCCCAATCAGCACCGTTTTGTTGCCGATCGGCATCACGTCCCCACCTTCAAGCGTGGCGGTACCGTGGTGCACCGTTGGGTCCCCCCACCAGACGTTAACATTGGCTTCGCCAAAGTCTGGGTGGAACTTATAGATCGCCGTGGTCAGAATGGTTTCTTCGTGACGGGCTGGCCAATACAATGGGTTCAAGGTCACGCCGCCGTAGATCCAGCAGGTGGTATCACGGGTATATAAGGTATTCGGCAGCGGTGGCAGCAGGTATTCGGTAATACCCACGGCTTCGCGGATCAGCTTCAACTCTTCGTGGTCCGCATAGCCTTCTTTGGCCAGTTCGGTAGTGGAAAGGCCACCAATCAGCACCTCCGCCAACGCCCGTGGGGCGAGGCCATCAAGGAAGCTGCGGGTTTCGTTCAAGATCCCGAGCGACACTTCATTAGGCACAATCTGCTGATCCAGGATCCACTTTCTGGCTTCGGGCAGCGCTAGCGTTTCGGCCAGCAGGTTGTGCATTTCAACGACGTCTACGCCGTGTTCGCGCATCTTGGTCATGAAGTCAAAATGGTCACGCTTGGCGCGTTCAACCCATAACACGTCATCGAACAATAGCTCATCACAATTACTTGGCGTCAGCCGGTTATGCGCCTTACCAGGGGCACAGACCATCACTTTATGTAATTTCCCTACTTCTGAATGAACACCAAACTTGGACTGCGTCTTTTTCTTAGTCGACATAATGACTTGCCTCGATCAGATTGTGATAATGCCA
Source organism: Serratia sp. (in: enterobacteria) (assembly GCF_046715635.1). Classification (GTDB taxonomy): domain Bacteria; phylum Pseudomonadota; class Gammaproteobacteria; order Enterobacterales; family Enterobacteriaceae; genus Chania. The sequence goes on along the minus strand of NZ_JBKJYW010000515.1, from coordinate 164 downwards.
GTTGCAATACTGTAAATTGCAACAATTGCAGCGACCATAACGATAACAAAGAGCACCATTTCAGCCGGGGTGAACAGTTTTGCCTGCTGTTCACGTTTAGCCATAATGTACAGCAGCGTGCCTGGGCCATAGATAATGGCGGAGAGCAGCAGATATTTCATACC
>NZ_JBKJYW010000514.1:0-11448 GCF_046715635.1 Serratia sp. (in: enterobacteria) | reverse complement strand
AGCACGAAAGTGGGGATGATCGACCTGAGAAATAGGTCGATCATCATGGGTAAAGGATGTTAAAAAGTGTTCACCATGTCCTTGAACACCTGTCTACCATGTCCCCGGTCTGTACAGGGAGAGGGTTAGGGTGAGGGGAATCAGTTAGCGCAGCTCTTGCTGTTGTCGAAAGCGATCTTGCCACCCGGCTCCGGGATCAGCGCTTTTTGCATCTGCCCTTCCTCCATGGAAGGCTGTACGCTGAAATGCCCGTTCAACATCAGGAATACCGGTTCGCCCGGCGCCCGCTGAGCCTTCAGATAGCCCTGCTCCAGCGCGATATTATTCGCTACCGGGAAGGTTTTGCCGGTGGCACAATCCTGGAATACTGCCGCGTCGGCCATATAGGTATACAACCCGGTCAACGGCATCGGCGTTTTCGGCAAGGCTTTGGTCACCGGCGACAGCACATAATTAAGCTGGGAGACAATCGGTGCTCCACTGCGGTCCAGCATTCTCAATTGCTTGCCTTCCGGGTGGAAATAGCGTTTTTCACCGTTGCTTTCGGTCAGCACCAGCTTATCTGCCGTACGCGCCCATGTGCCGTAGCTGGCAAAAGTTTGATCGCCATCTTTAGCACCACGATAGGTTTCCTGCAAAACAAAGGTGCCGTCCTCATCAAGGAACAGCGAGGTGTCCAGCCCAGTGCAGTCCGCACAAGGCAATAAGCCCTGATAGCTCTGCTGCATCGGCTGAAGCGCCTGTTCTTTTGGCTGGTATTGATTGTTACATCCCAGCAATGAAAGGGCTCCTGCCGCTAAAAACAGGGCGATAGTGATTTGCTTCAAGTTATTCTCCTGTTGTCATCCATTGATATCCACGGCGTAGGCTAAGGCTGAACTTTGCCGCGCAGTGCCTTGGTGGCACCTTTGCGCACCTTGCCTTCAAGACGGCGTAATTTGGCCCCTTTGCTGGGTTTGGTTGCCCTGCGCGTCTTTTCGACCACCATCGCCTGCTGGATCAGCGCCACCAGCCGGGCCAGTGCCGCTTCACGATTCATTTCCTGGCTGCGATATTCCTGCGCTTTGATAATCACCACCCCATCACCGGTCACTAAATGGTGATTAAGCGCTAGCAGCCGTTCTTTATAGTACTCTGGCAGGCTGGACGCCCGGATGTCAAAGCGCAAATGGATCGCCGTTGAGGTTTTATTCACATGCTGACCACCCGCACCCTGCGCGCGGATCGCCGTTAATTCTATTTCGTTGTCCGGTATGGCTACGTTTCTTGACAGTTCCAGCACCGGTTATTCCTGCGCCTGCTGCCATTCGGCAAATTGAATTTCCAGACTATTCTGAAGGTCTGACAGCCAGATGGTCCCTTCCTGCAACGTGGCCTGTAGCGTCATATTGCGGCTGGCTAACGCGGTCAAGCGGGAGAGTTGTTCATCATCGAGAAAACGAATGCTCAGGTTCTTGTGGTTGGCCACCTTGCTCTGCATAGACTGCCACCAGACATGCCCTGCGCGATCGCCATAGGCGTAAAGCACTACCCGAGGTGACTGATTGCAGGCCTTCTTGATGCGTTTCTCGTCCGGCAGCCCCAGCTCTATCCACATTTCCAGCCCGTTATGGTCATTGCGCCGCCAGATTTCCGGCTCGTCTTCCGCACTCAGGCCTTTGGTAAATACCAGGCGTTCATCGGCATGGCAGATCCAGGCCAGCAGGCGCAGCATCATGCGCTGTTCGGTTTCTGAAGGATGCTGGGCCAGGGTGAGCGTTGTGTCGTGATAAAAGTGACGATCCATATCAGCGATATTGAGCGTGGCTTTATAAATTGTTGCTTTCAGCGCCATGGGTAACCTCATTATTAACAGGCCACATTGTACTTGATCAGGGCAGCCCGCAGCCAGCACGGGGAGCGTCAGGAGTGGACTAATGCCCCAAAAGAGGAGCTAATAACTCCCTAACACCTGTGCTATAGTCCTTTAGATAGGATTTAACCCCGAGTGTCTGTGCCTTATTGCAGCCTGCGTGGCGATAATGCAGAGATCCTAAAGGGAGGCCATTGTGCAACAATACTGTGAGTTAGTACGACGTTTTTACGCTCAGATCGGCAGTGGAGATCTAGGCTACGTGCCGGATGCACTAGCATGTGTGTTAAAGGCATTGGACGAGGTTGCCGCGAATAGCGAGCTACCGTCCTCCGTTAGGGAACAGGCGGCATTTGCCGCCGCTAACTTATTGGTGAGCGACCATGTTGATGAATGATGAGTACCAATCCATCAATTGCGATGACTATGAAAGCCTGGAACTCGCCTGTCAGCATAACTACATTCTGAAGCTAGAGTTACGCGACGGAGAGAAATTCGAAGGCATTGCCACCGAGCTGAAATTTACCAAGGGCGTTGAGTACCTGCTTGTCGATCAGGCCGGTAAGACTATCAGCTTGCGTCTGGATCACATCCTCAGTTTCAGTCATCCGGAAATCGGTACCGTGGTTGTCAGCCTGTCAGACTGATTTTGCGGTAACGCCATCTCCACAGGGCAGCCCATGGGCTGCCCTCGTCATTTAAGGCTTCAGGCTGGCGTAATAGGCCGCCAGGTCGGCAATATCCTCATCCGACAAACCCGAGACATAGGCCTTCATTACTTCCGCCTGCCCGCCAGAGCGCTCCCCTTTCTTGTAAGCCTGCAAAGAGTGCTCAAGATACATTTCATTCTGCCCGGCCAGGTTCGGGTACATCGGTACCGAAACCTTGCCTTCCGCGCCGTGGCAGGCCATGCAACTGGCCGATTTATTCTTGCCTGCCGCCGCATCACCCGCCGCCATGGCAGAAAAACTCAGTACGCCGGCCATCACTACCATTACGCTCACCACTTTCATTGCCCACTCCTCACAGCAGATTGTTATTATTTTTTTTTCCAGCCAAGCCGCCAGGCCGGTTGCCCCGCTGACGCTTGCCCTTCCTCAGTAATAAATACGCCCACGGCAGCGATTAACTGCTCATCATAATAAACCAACGGGATACGTTCACGCTGCCACGGTGCAATAGCCAACTCTTGCCACAGTTTTTTGATCGGACGTGAACCGGCACGGCCAACAATCCGCGCTCTGCCCTTGGCGGTAAAGCGCACGCTGACAGACTCATGCTCTAAAGGGGGGCGTATTTGGCATTCACCTTCGCCCACGTACAGAGTGCCTAACCCGTCGGGTAACGCCAGTGGAGCCTCATTAGGCCATGGCAATTGTGTGCCGCTCAGGTCAGCCATCAGCGGTAGCAGGTACAAGCGCTGGCGAAAACGGCGGATCTGGTAGTTCCCGAGTTGCAGCTGCGGTTCGGCATCTTCCCGGCTTAACGCCACTTCCTGCCATAGCCGATGCAAGCCATCTCGCGCGGGCATGGTGACACTAAATAGACCAATCCAGCGCCGTAGCAAAGCATAGCGCCTGGCAGCAGAACAGGTAGTCAATTCGGCGATAGCGAGCGAGTCTTCGCCATCCAGCAGTTGGGCCAATTGCTCGGCCAGCAGCTCATCCAGCAGTTGCTCCTGCTCGGCACATAATTCAGCGCTGCGCGCCGCAGCTGCCGCAAAATGCGGCCAACGTTGATTCACTATCGGCAGAACGTTCAGACGTAAGAAGTTGCGATCGAAGCGGGGATCCTGATTGCTGTCATCCTCGATCCACTGCAATTGATGCTGGTGTGCGTAGGCTTCCAACTGCTGACGCGATATTCCCAACAGCGGACGCAATAAGGGATTGTTACCCAAGCGGGTTTGTGCGGCCATGGCTGACAGCCCAGCAGGACCACTGCCCCGTTTTAAGGCCAGCAAAAAAGTTTCACACTGATCGTCAAGATGCTGAGCCGTCAGCAATGCCTCATCGGTGGACAACGTTTCTGCAAAAGCAGCGTAGCGAGCCGAACGAGCGGCGGCCTCGATACCCCCAGGCCGCCCCTCTAGCTGTACTCGTTGCACCACCAGCGGTACCTGCCAGCGTTCGCATTGCTGCTGGCAGTGTGCCACCCAATCATCGGCAAAACGGCTCAGGCCATGGTGCACATGCACCGCGCGCAGGGCAATGTCCGGTTGCTGCTGGCGTAACAGCACCAGCAGATGCAACAGTACGCTGGAATCCAGGCCGCCGCTGAACGCCAGCAGCAGTTGGCGTTCAGCCCCTAGATGGTCGGCAATCTGTGTCAGGAGGTGGTGGGTCTTCATCAATTGAGCTTAGTGACATCTACATAGCTGCACGTTAACCAGCCCACCGCCATCAATCAAGCATTAACCGCACTATCATTGCGCCGGGTCATTCCCCACCACAGCACCAGAACCGCCAGCACCAAGGCCGCACAGCCTGCTGCTCCCCAACCAATCTGGGTAAAAACCTTGCCGTAAGCTTCGATCATCGTATTACCCAGCTGGCTTTCGGTGGTCTGGTTGGCAATCAGGCCCGCGAGATAATTAGCCACCGAGCCGGTTGCCAGCATATAAATACCGGTCAGCACGCCGGTGACGCCAGGAATATCCAACCGGGTGATTTGGGCCATCGCGACCGGATCGATAAACAGTTCGGCGAATCCCATTACCGCCAGCCCGGCGACCATCATCCCCATCGAGGCCTGGCCATGCAGTTGCCCCCAGCGCGCATTTAACGCCATCAGCATAAAACCCACGGCAATCAGCAGCAGGCCAAAGGCAAACTTGCACCAGATACGTACGGTCTGAGCATTTCCCTGGCTGCTTCGCATCAGCCAAGCTAGCAGCACGCCGCCCAACATGACCGCCAAGGCGTTTACCGACTGGAACAGCGCCGTAGGCACCGACCAGGAGAACCATTGCCGGTCGACAAAGTGATCGATAAACAGGCTGATCGAACTGCCGCCCTGTTGGGCAAAGGCCCAAAACAGCGTCCCCAGCAGCATCAAGATGATGATTTGCCATAACGCCCGACGCTGTTCACCACTCACCCGCCAGAGGATACGCATGACGATCACCACCGCAGCGGCGCACACCACGCCAAGCAGATATCCGGCCCAGTCGTGAATGAACAACAGTGCGAAAAACAGCGGTGCGCACAGCACCCCGGCCACCAGCCAAAACCAATGCGGCAAGCGTAGCGTGGTGGCCTGTATCAGCGGGATATTCACCCCACGCGTATGCCGAAAGTGCTTGCTCCCCGACAGGAAGATCATCAGCCCCGCAAACATCCCAATACCCGCCAGAGCAAAGCCGACGTGCCAGCCATAACGTTCGGCGGCTAACCCACAGGCGATCGGAGCCAAAATGGAGCCAACGTTCCCCGCCGCATACAGCAGAGAAAACCCGCCTTCCCGCCGTGGGTCCTGCGCCTGGTACAGTTCACCCAGCAGGCAGCTGATATTGGATTTAAACAGGCCATAACCGCAGATGATAATGCCCAGCGCCAGGTAAAGAGAGTTGGCAGAGACCGCCCCTAGTCCCAATACGATATGGCCCAAAGTCATCAAGGCCGCCCCGGCAATCACCGAGACGCGGTTGCCCAACAGGCGATCGGCCAGCAGGCCGCCAAGAATGGGGGTGACATAAACCAAAGAGGCATAAGCGCTGAAAAGGGTGATGGCGTGGCTATCGGAGTAGCCTAGCTGGTGGGTCAGGTAGAGGATCAGTAACGCGCGCATGCCGTAAAAACTAAAATACTCCCAGATTTGGATTGCAACGACATAGTAGATAGCGCGCGGCTGTGAGGGTGTTTTCATGGTTTACTCCCATCAGGATAACCAAGGGGAAAGCGTCTGTGCTTTCCCCTGTGATGTTATTATTCCGCTTTCAACACTTTCACCGTGTAGCGGCCATCCGGCTGGCGGTAAGCCCCGTGAATATCGGTTTCAAAACCCGGATAATGTGCGCCGATTTCACACAGCATTTGCAGGAACTCCAACACCGGGCGGCTTTCTTCGGTCAGCATTTCACCCGGCATCACCAACGGCACGCCTGGAGGATAAGGCAGGATCATATTGGCATTGACCTTGCCGACCATATCCTCCAGATAGACTTCCTCCACTTCGCCGTGCAGCTCTTTCTGGAAAGCGTGGTAAGGGTTCATCACCATGGTTGGCAGCACTTCAAACGCACGGTACATCAGGTCCGGCAGGTTGTGATGCTCGACCAGGCGATGGATGTTCTGCGCCAGATCCTGGATGCGCATGTTTTCATAGAACTCAGGCGCTTCCTGATACAGCGATGGCAGCATGTTTTTCACCCGCAGGTTCAAATCGAACGAGCGTTTGAAATCGGTCATCGCACGCAGCAGGCTCAACGCCTTGGTTTTATCGATACCAATACTGAACAGGAACAGCAGGTTATACGGGCCGGTTTTCTCGACGATGATGCCGCGCTCATCCAGGTATTTGGCGACCAGGCTGGCCGGGATACCGAACGGCTGCATCTCACCTTCTTTGCTCATCCCTGGGGTGAGGATGGTCACTTTGATCGGGTCGAGATACATGTGTTCGTTATCGATGTTTTTGAAGCCGTGCCAGGCGCTGTCGGAACGCAGCGGCCAGCATTCTGGCTCATCGATATGCTCAGGCTGCCAGACGTCAAAGAACCAGCCTTCGGACTCCACTTTCAGCCGTTTGATTTCCTTCCGGAACTTGATGGCACGCTCGATGGAGCCGTTAATCATGCGCTTACCAGCGTTGCCCTTCATCATCGCTGCGGCGGTTTCGGTAGATGCCACGATGCCATAATGCGGCGAGGTAGTAGTGTGCATCATATAGGCTTCGTTAAAGGTCTCTTCGTTGATGTCGCCCTTAACGTGGATCATCGAGGCCTGCGAGAACGCCGCCAGCAGTTTGTGGGTTGACTGGGTTTCATAGATCACCTTGCCTTCAACCCGGCCCCCGCTCATGCCGCATTTGCCTTTGTAGATCGGATGGAAGTTGGTGTAAGGCACCCAGGCAGAATCGAAGTGGATCGATTTAACCTCCAGAGTCTGTTTGATGAAATCGGTGTTGTACAGCAGGCCGTCGTAGGTGGAGTTGGTGATCACCGCGTGCGCTGGCCAGCTGGCGTTCGGCGTTTCTTTCACCCGCTTGGCGATGGTGGCACGGCTGAATTCGCTCTGCGGGATGCCACCGAGAATACCGTAGGCATTACGGGTTGGCCGGAAGTAGATCGGCGTGATGTCACTCATCATCATCAGATGGGTCAATGATTTGTGGCAGTTACGGTCGATCAGCACGGTACTGCCTGCCGGAGCGGCATACATACCGACAATCTTGTTGGCGGTGGAGGTGCCGTTGGTCACCATGTAGCTGCGTTCGGCATTGAACACGCGGGAGATGTACTCTTCGGCCTCTTTGTGCGGGCCGGAGTGATCCAACAGCGAACCCAGTTCGGAAACTGAAATGGAGATGTCAGACTTCATGGTATTCGGGCCGAAGAAGTCATAGAACAGGCTGCCTACCGGGCTTTTCTGGAAGGCGGTGCCACCCATATGGCCTGGAGTACAGAAGGTATATTTGCCTTCACGCACGTATTTGAACAGCGCCTTGGTCAGCGGCGGCAGGATGGCATCGATATACTCGTCGGTGTTCTGTTTGATCTTGGCGGCGATATCTTTTGCTGCGCCCAGCGCATATTCGAAGAAGCGAACCTGCATACGCAGATCGTTGAGGCTGACATCGAGCGTTGAATAGGTGTTAGCGAAGGCATACAGCGGCATGTATTCATTGAGCTGGCTGATCTCTTCGCACAGCTCAAGGTTGTATTTGTCCCAGTCGAAAATCACGCCGCACAGGCGGGCATTGTTTTCGATCAGCTTTAATAAGTCTTCGCGGTCATTAGGGTAGACGATGCGGAAATCCAGGCTTTCCAGCGCCTGATGCAGTTCGCGGATCGGCTCTTCTTTGAAGTAGACACCCATGTGATTCATGATGGCAATAACGTTCATAATCATTTCTCCAGGCAAAGCGGGCCCCTTCCCGTCGCGGCTGACAGGTCGGAAAGAAAGGGGCTGGGTAAATTCAGTGGGTCAGAGCACGCAATCTCAGTGCGCTTTGGCCGTGGCGCTGTCGTTGACCGCTGCGGCTGCTTTGGCAACCTGGCGGGTATTCATTTTGCGGGCATAGAACATCAGGATGATCAGGCTGACGATAAAGGTGCCGGACAGCTCGAAGGAGTTGGCGCCCATCAGGGCGATAAAGCAGAACCCACAGCCCAGTACCGACGCCACCAGGCTCAGCAGGTTGCGGATGTTGACGCCTTCAAAGCGGATCAGGTCAACGCAGGAGTAGAAGTAAGGCAGCATGGTCAGCAGCACCGCGATCCCGGTCAGTTCGCCGAACAGGTCGGAAGCCTTGCCGCCGCTGGAGTTCATCACGGTGATCAACACCATCAGCGCGGTCATTTTGCAGCTTGCCAACAGCAGGCCCTTCTTCGGAATGCCGTTTTTATCCAGTTCGCCATACACTTTCGGGAAGTTGCCGTCGTTAGCCGCACGCACCCCGGCCTGACCTACCAGCATCATCCAGGAACCCAACGAGGTCAGGCAGGCAAAGGCGGTGAAAGCGGATACCATCGGGGCCGCCCAGTTACCCATAATGGCGGAGGCGCTGATGGCGAAGGGAGCACCGCTGGCAGCCATTTGCGCTGCAGGGAACATCCCGCTCATCACCTGAGTAGCGGCAATATAGATAATCCCTGCCAGGCCGGTACCCAGCATGGTAGCCAGCGGCACGGTACGTTTGGGGTTTTTCACCATGCCGGTGCTGACGGCGGCGGATTCAACGCCGATAAACGCCCACAGGCAAAGCAGGATACTTTTCACCACGGCATGGCTGTCGGTGGTACCCGAGGTATTCCAGTTGGCTTGATAGGTTGCAACATCAAACCAGTGCCAACCGGCCACGGCGGTGATCACTATCGGGATCAAGACCAGTACCAGGCCCAGCGTGGTCAAACGGCTGACCCAGGTGCCCCCCAGCAGATTGACAAAGGTGAATATCCAGACGATGGCAATACAGGCAATCCCGGCCGGAACCGGATTATTCAACGCGGGGAAGAAAGTAGAGAGATAAGAAACGGCGGTAATACCGATTGCCAGGTTACCGATCCAGTTGGCATGGTAGTAAAGCACGCCAGTCTGGAAACCGAACGCTGGGGAGATTTCCCCCGCATAGGCAATTGGCCCGCCTTGCTGTGGGTTTTTGGTCGCCAGGCGGGCGTAAACATAAGCCAATGACATCGCGCCGACGATAGAAATCACCCATCCCCAGATGGCGATAGATCCCAGACTTGCCAGGTTTGCCGGTAATAAGGCAATCCCGCTCCCCATCATATTACCGGCGACGACGCCGGTGCAGGCAATAAGCCCTATTTTCTTGGATGAAGCCATGGTCAGTTTCTCCTGATTATCGATACTGATAAGTGCTGAGCATTAAGAGGCGAGATTAATGAACAGACTTGATAAGCAGGATGCTAACGATAGGCCAAAATAAAGTCCTAAAGATAAGGTGAAATTACGCTCATGATCCTACAAATGACAACTTGAGCTTTTTGGTGAAAATATCAAGGTGGCAGCATGAGCTAAAGAAAAGGTAAACATTGTTTATAAACAACAGGATGTTGGCAAGAAGTGGCGGTAGTCAAGAGGGAAGCCGATGGGAGTCATGCAGAACGCCGACACGCCGTAAACCCATCCCTGGGGGCTCGCAATCGCGCATCCCTGCGCTCAACGGTCGGCTAACCTGCATGACTCCCACCGGTATTAGACTTTAAGTGTCGCTGTTTTAAAACACCAGTTTGCAATGGAGTTATTTTTGCGTGTCGTAGTTATCTAAATAAGGTACAACTGCGGTGACTGAGGTCTGGAATACGCCATTACGGATCCAATGCAGCGTGTTTTCACCGGGGCGAAGGTTGAAGGCAGTAATATAAGAATCCGCAGCCTGATGGTTATGGCCCTGCATTTCGTAGACTTTGCCTAGTAATACATAGTTCAACCATGACATCTGTAGCTCGATAGCTTTATTAATGGCGCGGTAAGCCTCATCCGTTTTCCCTTGGGAAAGCGCATCGACGGTAACTATCTGCTGCAAGATGGGGGAATCAGCCAATACAGGCAACGCCTCCAGGCGGGTAATTTCCGTTCGTAGCTGTACTAGTTCGGCCGCATCAAGAGGTTGGTAGGAGTTACGCAGCAAATCCACCAGCGCTTTTTCGGCAACGGCATACTCAAAGTCCGGCGAGGTTTTGATTATCGCCTCCAATTGGCTGCTGGCGCGGGTCAGTGAGTCCACATCTCCCTGTACCAGCAATTGATGTGCCTGATAGAAACGCTGCAGCGCCGGGCCATTTTGCGGCAGCAGTAGCGCCAAACGCTGTGCAAGTTGCTGCGGCCAAGGCTGTTTCAGCGCCGCCGACAGGCTGGTAAGGAAATCCTGCTGAATTTTTAGCTGATTATCGGTGGTAATAAAGTAGCGCTTATCCAGCATGATCGAGCTGTCGGCATTATCCACCAGCCGCACCGACAGGAAGCATTGCTGGGCACGGTAATGGCGTTGATTGACGAACTCGATATACAACGACTTGCCGGAGCTGCTCGGCCCGGCAAAGTTGTAGTTGGTCTGATCGTGCACCAGGAACGTGGAATAGGTATTCAGCGCGTCGGTGACCAGTTCACTCACGCCAACCACGTAAGAGAGCTGTGGCGTCCAGTTGCTGCAGCTGTTACCACCCTGGATACGAATATCGATATCACGCGGGTTGAGCAACACCGGCATGGTGGACACCGGTATGCGCTGAGACAGGGTCGCAATGCCAACAAAGGCGACGCAGGCAGACAGCGCCGCCAGGAAAGTCAGCCAGACCCAAAAGGGTGAACGTTGATAAAAACGGCCTGCCGCTGTGGGTAACAGGGTCTTTGGCTTGGTAGCCGGACGCGGCGGTACATAGGCGGGGGCCTCTTCCTCGCTGCCATCTTCCGGCTCATGCATTACCACGGCCACTTGGGGTAGCAACGGCGGCGCGTCTTCCCCCTCTTCACACCACATGACCGGTGCCATCAGTTTATAACCGCGTTTGGGGACGGTGATGATGTACTCGGGGCTGTCTGGATCGCCGTCTTTCAGATATTTGCGCAATTCGGAAATACACTGGGTCACCACATGGTTGGTGACGATATTGCGCTTCCAGATGTTATCAATCAGCTCGTCGCGGCTTAGCACCACGTCCGGGTGCTGAGCGAAGTACTGCAACATATCGATCAGGCGCGGTTCCAGCGTCCGTTGACGCCCATCACGGCTTATGCGGTTGTCGGCCGGGGTGATCAGCCACTCCCCGACGCGGAAAACAGGCTCTTGCATGGCGGAAATAACTCTGTGGACACTGAGGGCAAGGGCGCGATGATAGCATAACGACCCATAACTTGGGCCGTTCTCAGCAGATTAAGCATTCATAGTTCATATAATTCGAGCGGTAATCC
>NZ_JBKJYW010000513.1:0-5503 GCF_046715635.1 Serratia sp. (in: enterobacteria) | reverse complement strand
AACAAGATCCAGCAGCAGCTCGATCCGAGCAATCGTGCGCACCGGCCAATCATTGATGAATTGCAGGAGCGGATGGCGGACAAGTTCTACGTCAACTTCTCACTGTTCCAGTCGATGCCGGATGCCTGGGGTATCGACCAGTTGTTCCCAGTACTGCCGTTGGAAGGCTTGGACAAGCCGCCGGAAGGCCGTGCGGTATTGCTGGATATCACCTGTGACTCCGATGGCACCATCGATCACTACATTGATGGTGACGGCGTCGCCACCACTATGCCGATGCCGCCGTACGATCCGGAAAACCCGCCTCTGCTGGGGTTCTTCATGGTGGGTGCCTATCAGGAAATCCTGGGCAATATGCACAACCTGTTTGGCGATACCGCTTCGGTGGATGTGTTTGTGTTCCCTGATGGCAGCGTAGAAACCGAGTTGTCTGATGAAGGCGATAGCGTAGCCGACATGTTGGAATACGTGCAGCTCGATCCGATCGCGCTGCTGGCTAAATTCCGCGATCAGGTGAAAGAAACCGATCTTGACGCGGAGTTGCAGGCGCAATTTGTCGAGGAGTTCGAGGCCGGTCTGTATGGCTATACTTATCTCGAAGATGAGTAAGCTATTCCGATAGGCTGACATACTCCCTATGTGGGGGCGCGGCAGAGACTGCGCCCCTTCATTTATCCTTCCAAGCTTGTATCCCCGTCAAATATAAAATTCTTTCCTAAATTTCAATGCATTGATGCAGTGCTCCCAGTTATCACAAATTTGTGAACTCTCCGTGAGGATTTGGTCACGACTTTCTCTGTAGTTTGTCATTGTCGGTGAATTGCACCAGAGGTAATGATAATGATCAACAGACGGTATTTTATTCTGGGTGGTGGGGCACTCTCTGTGGCCTATGCCGTGGGCCTGTTACCCGCACTGTTTTCTCGTTCGGCGATGGCGGAATCATTTGCCGTTAACTATACCGCAGAGCAATGGCGGCAACGGCTCTCCGCCAGCCAATATGCGGTTTTGCGCGAGGAAGGCACAGAACCCCCTTACAGCAGCCCGCTTAACGATGAGCACCGCGATGGTCAGTTTGCCTGTGCGGGTTGCCAGCAGGCGCTGTTTTCTTCCCACACCAAGTTTGACAGCCATACCGGCTGGCCCAGTTTCTGGCAACCCCTCGAACAGGCGGTGGCGACGCGTAAGGATCGCACGCTGGGCATGGTCCGCGAAGAGGTGCATTGCAGCCGCTGCGGCGGGCATTTGGGGCACGTATTTGACGATGGCCCGCAACCCACCGGTTTGCGCTACTGCATGAATGGCACTGCCATGCTGTTCACGCCAAGCTCGGCCTAACCAGAATAGTGAGGAATAACATGAGAAACGTAGACAAAACGCTGCCATCGCTAGGTAAATACGGCATATGGGGCGCGATATTGGTTGCCGCTGGGTTCTGTTTGCAAAGCGTTGCCTGGCCACTGGGTGGTGCCGAGGTGGCGGTAGCGATCCCTGCGCCAGTAAAAGACGAAGCGCCAACGGCATCGCGCACGGAAACCGCGATCTTTGCCGGCGGTTGTTTCTGGGGCGTACAAGGGGTGTTCCAACATGTTAAAGGTGTGACCAATGCCATATCCGGTTATACCGGAGGTGCGGCACAAACGGCTAATTATGAGGCCGTCAGCGGAGGGGATACCGGCCATGCGGAGTCGGTGCAGGTCACCTTTGATCCACAGCAGATTTCCTATGGCCAACTGCTGCAAATCTATTTTTCGGTAGCACACAACCCAACCGAACTCGATCGCCAGGGGCCGGACAGCGGCACGCAATACCGCTCAGCCGTTTTCCCACTGACGGCGTCACAACAGCAGGTTGCCAAGGCTTATATTGCACAGCTGGATGCCAGTAAGCGCTTTGCCAAACCGCTGGTGACCCGCATTGAGGACAATGGTCATTTTTATCCGGCCGAGGCTTATCACCAAAATTATCTTACCCTTAACCCGGATCAGCCCTATATCGTGGTGAATGATTTGCCAAAGGTAAAACAGCTACAGCAGCTGTTCCCAACGCAATATCGTGCAGATCCGGTGTTAGTGAATTAATAACAGTCTCTGTTGTTACCGGTGGCAATCTATTAGCCAGTGGAGTTCTCCCAGTAGCCTCAAGCCATCTCCCCGGGGATGGCTTTTACTTATTTATTTTACTTTATCAATTAATTAATAATAGTTGACGGTGTTGTTGAGTTGTTCTGTTTATTTTGGTAATTTCTTTGTTAAAGAAAACCTCTGTTCGAAAATTAAGTAAATAACAGCCTGTCACCTTTAATTTAATAACTAATGCTCAAGTGTTGATTGGTAATAATCGTTATTAATTTCATTTACAGGGAACGGTAATATTTATGGTTAATAATAGATTGCCAGAACAACGTTATATCGTCGTTAAGACGATTAAATTGGCTGCTTTAATCACGTGACGCGTCTCTACCGCCAGGCCTATTTGGCCACCCAGGCCACGCGGGCCGAAGGGGGGATTTTGATTTCCCCCAGCCCGAACATGACGCTTTATGCCTGTGCCAGCGTGCTCCTGGTGGCGGCATTAATCGCTTTTTTAATTGGCGGCGAATATACCCGTAAAGCCCGTCTGGAAGGTGTCGTGATGCCTTCAACCGGTGTCGTCAAAGTGGTTGCACGTACGCAAGGGCGGGTTGAAGCCCTGCTGATTAAAGAAGGTGATGAGGTTGCAGCAGGCCAATTACTCTATCGGCTAAGTGGTGAACGGTACGACGGTCAGGGAATGGCTACCTTGGCGACGCTGAAAAACTCCCTGGCGCAGCAGTATCAGATGCTGGTACAGCAACAGCATCAGGAGGTTGCCGCCAATACCCTGCAGATACAGGGATTACGGCAGCGGGCTGGCCAGCTGAAAGAGGAACTGCGCAGCGCCGATGAGGCACTGAAACTGACGTTGCGCCAGGCGGCGTTAACCCGGTCGATGATGGAGCGCTATCAACGTTTGGTGCGGCAGAAGTATGTCTCCGAGCTTGAGTTCCAGCAAAAACAGATCGAACTGGCGGCCGTGGAAGGTTATGTCGAAAACCAGCGGCAGGTACAACAACGCCTGAAGCGTGAGTTAACCTCGGTTGAAACGGATCAGGGGAGTTTGTTGCAGCAGGGGCAAAGCCGTCGGGCGGAGCTGGACCGGTTACTGCAAGGGATCCGTCAGCAACAAATAGAGCTGCAATCGGAGGAGGAGAGCACGCTGGCCGCCCCGGTGGCAGGGCGTGTTGCTGCGGTGTTGGTCAAGGCGGGGCAAACGGTCAATCAACATGAGCTGCTGTTAACGCTGGTGCCTCAGGCGGCCCAATTACAGATTGAGTTGTATGCGCCGAGTAAGTCCGTTGGTTTTATTAAACCTCATCAGCGGGTTGGGTTGCGTTTCGCGGCCTATCCCTATGAAAAATTTGGCGTGCAGTATGGCACCACGCGTGAAGTGACCCGCATCAGCCTCAGCCCGACAGATGTCATGCCACATAACCCGGTGGTGTGGAAAGAAAATGAGGGGCATTACCGGGTGATTGTCGTGCCCGATAAACCCAGCGTAACCGTGTATGGCCGTCAGGAATTACTGCGCACCGGGATGGTGGTGGCCGCGGATATCGAACTGGATAAGCGGCGGCTGTACGAATGGTTGCTGGAACCGTTATGGAGCCTGCAAGGAAAAATTTAGCCATGGAATGGACCGAGCATTTGCACCTGAATTTGCATTGGCGCCGCCGCTTGCCGTTGATCCGTCAGACCGAGTCAGCGGAATGTGGGGTGGCTTGCCTGGCGATGGTCGCCGGTTGGCACGGTTACCGTATTGACCTCCCCAGCCTGCGTGCAAGATTCAGTGTTTCAACGCAGGGCATGACTTTCGTGCATTTGATGGAGTGCGCTCAGATCCTGAAATTGACCGGGCGTGCGGTACGTTTAGAGCTGGAAGAGCTCAGCCAACTGACCGTACCCTGCATTTTGCACTGGGATCTCAACCACTTTGTGGTGCTTAAACGGGTACGTGGCAACGAGATTGAATTGCACGATCCGGCACGCGGGGCGGTTAACATGTCGTTGGTACAGGCTAACCGTCATTTTACCGGTGTCGCGTTAGAACTGACGCCAACCCATGACTTTGAGCAGCGTGACGAACGCAAGCAAGTGCGGCTGACCGAATTGGTCGGCAAGACGGTGGGGTTAAAGGCTGCGCTGGCGCGCATTTTCTGCTTTGCCTTGGCGTTGGAAGTCTTGGCTTTGCTTAGCCCATTGATCAATCAAATCGTGATCGATGAAGTTCTGGTGGCCTTGGATGATAGCCTGCTGGTGCTGATTGTCATTGCCATGCTGCTGATGAGTGCGACCCAGACGTTGATTGGCCTGGCCCGGCAATGGGCCACCATCACCATGGCGGTCAATTTCAATATGCAGTGGACGGCCAACGTGTTCCATCACCTGTTGCGTCTGCCGATTGACTGGTTTGAGAAGCGTGACATTGGCAACGTCAGCGCCAAGTTTGATGCGGTCGATACCATTCAGGACACGCTGACCACCAGCATCCTTGAGGCGCTGCTAGACGTATTGCTGGTGGTCGGTACCTTGGGCATGATGTTGCTCTACAGCGTGTCGTTATCCATGCTGGCGTTAGGCGCGGCGCTGATTTATGGGTTATTACGCGTGTTATGGTTTCGCACCCTGCGCCGGGCGGCAGAGGACAGTTGGACGGCGAGTACGCTAGAATCCAGCCACTTTCTGGAAACGCTGCATGGCATGCTCAGCCTGCGGGTTAACGGGGCGTTGGCCCAGCGGGAGTCAGCCTGGCGTAACCTGAATATCGCCAGGCGCAATAGCCAACTGCGTGAGCATAAGCTGGCCATCGGCTATGACATCATTAACCAGATCATCGGTAGCCTGGTGGGCGCGGCTGTGCTGTGGTTTGGTGCCAATGCGGTGCTGTCGGGCTCGTTCTCGATCGGCATGCTGGTGGCCTATATGTCATTTCAAGGGCGTTTTTCCTCCAGCATCAATGGCCTGATCGATAAGGCGTTTGCCTGGCGAATGCTGGATGTCTATAACGAACGGCTGGCAGATATTGTGCTGACGGCGAAGGAGGGCGGCGCTCAGGCGGCAGAATCTCTTGCAGTAGCTTTCCCCGCGCAGAGAGAGGATCGCCCGGTTGTGGAACTGGAAAATATCACCTTCAGTTACGGCCAGGGAGGTAACGATATCCTGGCAGGAGTGGGGTTGCGTATCATGCCTGGGGAAGTGGTGGCGCTGGTAGGGCGCTCTGGCTGCGGGAAAACCACCTTGGCGAAGATCCTGCTGGGGCTTTACCCGCCAACTGCTGGGAGGTTGCAGGTGTTTGGCATCGATCATCATCATGCGGGCTATCGGCAGGTTCGCCAAATGATCGGCGCGGTGATGCAAGAGGATCGGCTATTCCGTGGGGCAATACTCGACAACATCACCTTTTTCTCTCAACACAGCGATCTGGA
>NZ_JBKJYW010000512.1:0-3904 GCF_046715635.1 Serratia sp. (in: enterobacteria) | reverse complement strand
CCCATTGCCAGCGTTCACCCTGTTCGCTGAACGACCAGGCTTCATCACGGCGGTACAGTTGCGCGTTGAGATCTTCCGCTACCTGCCGGATGCTGTTTGGCATATCCGGCTCACCAACTACCGCGGGCTTGCCGCCACGGAAAATACCCGCCTTCTCGCGGCCGATGCTTTCACGATCGTGGCCTAGCCAATCGGTGTGATCCAACGCAATGCTGGTCACTACGGCGACGCTTGGCTCGACGATATTGGTCGCGTCCAGACGCCCACCCAAGCCCACTTCCAGGATCACGACGTCGAGCCTGGCCTGTTTAAACAGTTGTAACGCCGACAGGGTGCCAAATTCGAAATAAGTCAGCGAGGTTTCCCCCCGGCCAGCTTCAATCGCGGCAAAGGAGCGGCTGTGTTCAGCCTCGCTCAGCTCTTCACCCTGTATGCGCACCCGTTCGGTGTAACGCACCAGATGCGGTGAACTGTAAACCCCGACCCGCAGCCCGGCAGCCAACAAAATGGCCTCTAACGTGCGGCAGGTGGTGCCTTTGCCGTTAGTACCGGCAACGGTAAATACCGTAGGAGCAGGAGTGAGAAGGTCGAGGTGCGCCGCAACGTGCTGCACACGTTCCAAGCCGAGTTCGATCGCCTGGCTATGCAGACGTTCCAGATAGTAAAGCCACGAGCTCAATGGCGACGTGGCTTGGGGAATTTGGTGGTTTTGCATGAGTCCCATCACTGACTTTGGGTTCATAAATCCGTAAGACGCACCGCCCTGACGACGTCAAAAGCGATGCTCTTCGTTTCCCGCCGCAACTTAGCCACAAAATGGCGGCGGAACCCGACACGGGCTTGTACCTATGCCGGGTCTTTGTCTGATCCTCAGGCGTCAGCCTGATTTTCCTGATCGAT
Organism: Serratia sp. (in: enterobacteria); assembly: GCF_046715635.1. Taxonomy (GTDB): domain Bacteria; phylum Pseudomonadota; class Gammaproteobacteria; order Enterobacterales; family Enterobacteriaceae; genus Chania. Next base: position 3,004 of record NZ_JBKJYW010000512.1, on the reverse strand, counting down.
GATCGGCGCGCTCTCATCGAACTGCGGCTGCGGCCGGTTGGTCAGCTTGGAAAGAATGCTGGCCAGGGTCTGACGCATCACCGGACGGCGGACGATCATGTCGATAGCGCCCTTCTCAATCAGGAACTCACTGCGCTGGAAGCCCGGCGGCAGTTTTTCACGGACGGTTTGTTCGATAACCCGTGGCCCGGCAAAGCCGATCAGCGCTTTTGGCTCGGCAATGTTGATATCGCCCAGCATCGCCAAACTGGCAGACACGCCGCCCATGGTCGGATCGGTCAGTACCGAAATATACGGCAGGCCACGTTCTTGCAGCTTGGCCAACGCGGCGCTGGTTTTCGCCATCTGCATCAGCGACATCAGCGCTTCCTGCATACGCGCACCGCCACTGGCAGAGAAGCACACCAGCGGGCAGTTATCTTCCAACGCCTGCTCAACCGCACGGACAAAGCGCGCACCGACGACGGAAGACATCGAACCACCAATAAAGGCAAATTCGAAGGAGGCTGCGACGATCGGCATGCCATACAGCGTGCCCTTCATCACCACCAGCGCGTCTTTCTCGCCGGTTGCTTTCTGTGCGGCAACCAGACGATCTTTGTACTTTTTGGAATCCTTGAACTTCAGAACGTCTTTCGGCTCCAGTTCGCTGCCCAGTTCCACTTCACTGCCTTCATCCAGCAGTGTATGCAGACGCATACGGGCTGACATGCGCATGTGGTGGTCACACTTGGGACACACCTCAAGGTTACGCTCCAGTTCGGCACGGTAAAGGACCTGACCACAGCTATCGCATTTGGTCCAGACCCCTTCAGGAATGCTCACCTTACGGGTTTGCGTAACATTGCTTTTGTTGAGAATTCGTTCAATCCAGCTCATCGATGACCTTTCTGTTTGAACCTGGCAGACACCCGTCCGCTGTTCATGCCTTAACAATCCTCCCGAAACACACCCAATGCAAAAATGCCGAGCTAAGCGCAACAGGTGCGCTACCAAGGCATTGGCTTCAGGGTCGTTCGCGGGAACAGACCATAAATGTCGCTCATTAAACCATATCGGCCCGATTGTGTGGACAAAAAACTGGTCGAACCGACGGGTTAAGCGGTGTTTTTACTGTTTTTGTTGGCGGGCAGCCGCGCGTTTATGGCGCCAGATTTCAATAATGCCCGGCAGAATTGAAACCAGGATGATGCCAACAATCAACAACTTCAAGTTTTCCTGCACGATCGGCAAGTCGCCAAACAGGTAGCCAGCATAAGTGAACAGCAGCACCCAAAGTAGCGCACCAATCACGTTATAGGCAGCAAAGTGGCGATAGGACATATGCCCCATGCCGGCCACGAACGGCGCAAAGGTGCGCACGATCGGCACAAATCGTGCCAGAATAATGGTTTTCCCGCCGTGTTTCTCGTAGAACTGATGGGTTTTATCCAGATAGCTACGACGGAAAATTTTCGAATTCGGGTTGCTGAACAGCTTTTCGCCGAACAGCCGACCAATAGTGTAGTTGACGGCATCACCAATCACCGCCGCAATCACCATCAACGCTACCATGGTATGCACATTGAGATCGTTGGAAGGCAACGCGGCCAGCGCACCGGCGACAAACAGCAGAGAATCCCCTGGCAGGAACGGTGTAACCACCAGCCCGGTTTCACAAAACAGGATCAGGAACAGAATGGCGTAAACCCACATACCGTAATCCCTGACCAGTTCTGCCAGGTGCACATCAATATGCAAAATAAAATCAATCAGAAACTTGATGATGTCCATAAACTCTCTCAATTGACCAGGTGTCTCTCCCACCCGGCGTTGGCACCAGTAAATAACGTATTAATCTGCCAGCCTGCCAGTTAATCGTCGGCTAAGAACAGCGGCCCCATCGGCGGCCGGGGTAAGGCAAACGACTCTGGATAATCAACCGCGACCAGATACAGGCCTTCAGCCCGTGCGGTTGCGGCCGCCAGGCTGCGATCCTTGAGCGCCAACAGCTCGCCCATCCAGTTCTCATCCTGATTGCCACAGCCAATCTCCATCAGGCTGCCAACAATGTTGCGCACCATATGATGGACAAAGGCGTTGGCCTTTATATCTACCACGATATATTCGCCATAGCGCGTAACCTTAACGTGTTTTACGTTTCGCCACGGCGTACGTGACTGGCATTGTACCGCCCGGAATGAGGTAAAGTCGTTTTCCCCCAGCAAGGCCTGCGCGGCATGATGCATGCGATCGGCGTCCAGCGGATGATAAAAATGCGTCACCCCCTGCTGCAATACCGCCGGGCGGTAGCGGTGATTATAAATAATGTAGCGATAACGCCGCGCGGTGGCGCTGAAACGAGCATGAAAATCGCTGCTGACTTCTTTCACCCAACGTACCGCGATATCCGGCGGCAAATGGCTATTCACCCCCATCGTCCAGGCGGCGTCTTTGCGTCGGGCAGCGGTTTCGAAATGCACCACCTGCCCGGTGGCGTGCACTCCGGCATCGGTTCGCCCGGCGCAGAATACGCCGATCGGCGCATCCGCCACCTTGCTTAGCGCTTTTTCCAGGCAGGCCTGGACGCTGGTAACCTCTTGCTGACGCTGCCAGCCGTAATAACGGCTGCCGTCATACTCGATCCCCAGCGCAATTTTCAGCATTGGCTGGGTTGGCAACTCCACCTCGGACATCAGTACATCTGCTCCTGCAATAGCCGTTCAGCAGTTTCGATCGCCATCAACGCGCCGCCAAAGCGCACGTTATCGGCCACCGACCAGAACTGCAGCATCTCAGGGATGCCGTAATCGTTGCGCAGACAGCCAATGCTCAGCATATCGCTGCCGGAGGCTTCGGTAACCTGAGTCGGGTAATCGTCTTCTTCGCTCAGTTGGATATCTTCAGCCTGCTCCAGCTCGTGGCGAGCTTCTTCTGCGGCGATCGGGCGCAACGCTTCCAGATGCACCACTTGCGCGTGGCCGTAGAACACCGGCGACTGAACGCAGCTTACCGAGATCGGCAG
>NZ_JBKJYW010000511.1:0-9019 GCF_046715635.1 Serratia sp. (in: enterobacteria) | reverse complement strand
CCGTGCTCTGTGGTATTGGTTTCACCATGTCGATCTTTATCGCTTCGCTGGCCTTCACTGATGCGGACATGGCCCTCATAACTTATTCCAAGTTAGGGATATTATTGGGTTCGACAACTGCCGCAGTAGTTGGTTACGGCTTGCTTCGTCTGACGTTACCGCGCAGCAGGTTGCAACAATAGTAGCCTGGAGCAGCAGGGGGAAACCTGGCTGCTCCGGTCATTTGGCTGGGGGATAAAGACGACTAGATGTTGTCTGAAATAAAGAAAGGGAGTTTGTTGCTCATCATGGCAGACCGTTTGCCGATGAGGAATCTAAGGAGAGCACGTCTTGAGAATGTCACATATCAATTTTAACCATCTTTATTACTTCTGGCAGGTTTGCAAAGAGGGCTCGGTAGTCGGTGCGGCAGAAGCTTTGTTCCTTACGCCACAGACCATAACCGGCCAGATCAAAGCGCTGGAAGAGCGGCTCAACGGTAAGCTGTTTAAACGTCAGGGGCGCGGATTAGTGCCTTCTGAGTTGGGGCAGTTAGTGTTTCGTTATGCTGACAAGATGTTCATGTTAAGCCAGGAAATGCTGGATATCGTCAACTATCGCAAGGAATCCAACCTGTTGTTTGATGTGGGGGTCGCGGATGCGTTATCCAAACGTCTGGTCAGCCAGGTATTGGAAACTGCGGTGGTGGTCGATAACGAGCAAATCCACCTGCGCTGCTTTGAATCTACGCATGAGATGCTGCTTGAGCAATTGAGCCAGCATAAGCTGGATATGATCCTGTCGGATTGCCCAGTCGATTCCAGCCAGCAGGAAGGTTTGTTTTCGCTTAAGCTGGGCGAGTGTGGAGTCAGCTTCTTCTGCCGTCAGCCGGTACCCGATTTGCCGTTTCCTGCCTGTCTGGAACAGCGTCGTTTGCTGATCCCGGGAAGGCGTTCGATGTTGGGGCGTAAACTGCTCAATTGGTTTAACACACAAGGTATCAAGGTCGAGATACTGGGGGAGTTTGACGATGCGGCCCTGATGAAGGCCTTTGGCCTGTACCACAATGCGATCTTCGTGGCGCCAACGCTGTATGCGCTGGATACCTATAGCGATGATGACGTGGTAGAGATTGGGCGTGTCGACAGCGTGCAGGAAGAGTATTACATCATTTTTGCCGAACGCATGATCCAGCACCCGGCGGTACAGCGGGTATGCAACAAGGATTTCTCGGCGCTGTTCGCGCTGTAGGCTTGAACGTCAGACGTAAAAAAACCGGCCGAGGCCGGTTTTTTTAACAAGCACACAACGTAATGCTTATTGCATTGCGTTGATACGCGCCGTCAGGTTTGACTTATGACGCGCTGCTTTGTTTTTGTGGATCAGGCCTTTAGCAGCCTGGCGATCCACAAGTGGTTGCATTACGAGGAATGCGTTTTGTGCTGCGTCTTTGTCGCCAGCTGCGATAGCTGCGTCAACCTTCTTAATGAAGGTACGCACCATTGAGCGACGGCTAGCGTTATGCTTGCGACGTTTCTCAGACTGTATGGCGCGTTTCTTAGCTGATTTGATATTAGCCAAGGTCCAACTCCCAAATATATATATTGAGGACAATTCAAAGGCCGAGGAATATGCCCTTTTAGCCTTCGTTTGTCAATGGATTTGTGCAAATAAGCGCCGTTTGTACGGGCGGCACTTGCTACGTTGTGATGGCGCAGGATTTTACCAGCTTCAGCCATGGGAATACAGTGTTTCACGAGAAAAATCGCCATGTGATTTGCATCACAGTCTGCAAGCTGTTGGTCCTGGTGGGTTATCCCCCGTCTTTCAAGCGTCGGCCAGAAGCCACGCTCGCTATCAGCGGGCTAATATAGCACGCATTGGGCCAGATAAACGGTGGTTAAGGCGATTATCCTCCGGTATGGTATGACTATTACATCAAAGGAACCAATCGCGGGTTAACCTTGACCGCTGTACAAGGTATAATCCGCCGATTTCCACTGTGTTGGGCCAGCTATGCAGCTAATTCGCGGCATCCATAATATTCGGGCACGCCACCGTGGCTGCGTGCTCACCATCGGCAACTTTGACGGCGTCCATCGCGGTCATAAGGCGCTGTTGGGGCAGTTGAAGCAGGAAGGGCGGCGCCTGGGGTTACCAGTCATCGTCATGATCTTTGAGCCACAGCCGCTGGAACTGTTTGCTGCGGATAAGGCTCCGGCCCGCCTCACGCGTTTGCGTGACAAAGCCAAATACCTGGCGCAGGCCGGGGTGGATTACCTGTTGTGCGTCAAGTTTGATCCCCGTTTTGCCGCTCATACTGCTCAGGCATTCGTTGCCGAGTTGCTGGTCGAAAAGCTGGGAGTAAAATTCCTGATGGTGGGGGATGATTTCCGCTTTGGTGCTGGCCGCCAGGGGGATTTCCCATTGTTACAGAAAGCCGGGCAAGAATTCGGCTTTGAGGTGGTCAGCACGCCAAGCTTTCGCGAAGGCGACCTGCGTATCAGCAGCACCGCCATCCGCAATGCGCTGCGTGATGATGATTTGCCACTGGCAGAAACCCTGCTGGGGCATCCTTACAGTATTTCCGGGCGCGTAGTGCATGGCGATGAACTGGGGCGAACCATTGGTTTCCCAACCGCCAACCTGCCGCTCAAACGCCTGGTTGCCCCGGTGAAAGGGGTGTATGCCGTCGATGTTTATGGCTTGGGCCCCGAGCCTTTGCCGGGCGTGGCCAATATTGGCACCCGCCCTACGGTGGCAGGCGTACGTCAGCAGTTGGAAGTGCACCTGCTGGACGTAACCCTGGATCTTTACGGGCGCCACCTGGATGTGGTGCTGCGCGCAAAATTGCGCAATGAACAGCGTTTTGCTTCGCTCGATGCGCTAAAGCAGCAAATCGCCAATGATGTGGTGACGGCCCGGACGTTCTTCGGGCTACAGACACCGGCTTAATCTACGAACCGAAACGAGATCGAGAATCTAATGAGTGACTACAAGAATACCCTGAACTTGCCGGAAACAGGGTTCCCGATGCGTGGCGATCTCGCCAAGCGTGAACCTGGCATGCTCGCACGTTGGTATGAACAGGATCTGTACGGGATCATTCGTGCCGCCAAAAAGGGCAAGAAATCCTTCATTCTGCATGACGGCCCTCCGTATGCGAATGGCAGCATTCACATTGGTCACTCGGTAAACAAGATCCTCAAAGACATTATTATCAAGTCAAAAGGGATGGCTGGCTTTGATTCGCCTTATGTTCCAGGCTGGGACTGCCACGGTCTGCCTATCGAACTGAAGGTTGAGCAACTGTATGGCAAACCGGGTGAGAAACTGACACCGGCAGAGTTCCGCCAGAAATGCCGTGAATATGCTGCCGAGCAGGTAGAAGGCCAGAAGAAAGATTTTATCCGTCTGGGGGTGCTAGGCGACTGGGATCATCCGTACCTGACCATGAATTTTAAAACCGAAGCCAACATCATCCGTGCGTTGGGCAAGATCATCAGCAATGGTCATCTGCTCAAAGGCGCCAAGCCGGTGCACTGGTGTACGGACTGCGGTTCTTCCCTAGCGGAAGCGGAAGTTGAATATTACGACAAAACCTCGCCATCCATCGATGTCGCTTTCCACGCGGTTGATGCGGCGGCGGTGGCCAGCAAGTTTGGCGTAACCAACGTGAATGGCCCGGTGTCACTGGTGATCTGGACGACCACACCGTGGACGCTGCCTGCCAACCGTGCGATCTCGCTGAATGCAGAGTTCAGCTACCATCTGGTACAGGTTGAAGGTCAATGCCTGATCCTGGCAGCCGACCTGGTAGAAAGCGTGATGAAACGTGCAGGCATCAGCCATTGGGAAGTGCTGGGCAGCTGCAAGGGCAGCGATCTGGAACTGATGCGCTTTACCCATCCGTTTATGGGCTTTGACGTGCCGGCGATCCTGGGCGATCACGTTACGCTGGATGCCGGTACCGGTGCCGTACATACCGCACCCGGCCACGGCCCGGATGACTTCATTATCGGCCAGAAATACGGCCTGGAAGTCGCCAACCCGGTTGGCCCGAACGGTTGCTACCTGACTGGCACCTATCCAACGCTGGACGGCAAGTTCGTGTTCAAGGCCAACGATCTGATCGTTGAGCTGCTGCGTGAAAAGGGCGCTCTGCTGCACGTGGAAAAACTGCAACACAGCTATCCGTGCTGCTGGCGCCATAAAACGCCGATCATCTTCCGTGCTACGCCGCAGTGGTTTATCAGCATGGATCAAAAGGGCCTGCGCAAGCAGTCGCTGGAAGAGATCAAAGGCGTGCAGTGGATCCCGGATTGGGGCCAGGCGCGTATCGAAACCATGGTGGCTAACCGCCCAGACTGGTGTATCTCACGCCAGCGTACCTGGGGCGTACCAATGTCCCTGTTCGTGCATAAAGACACCGAGCAGCTTCACCCACGCAGCGTAGAGCTGATGGAAGAAGTGGCCAAGCGTGTTGAGCAGGACGGGATCCAGGCCTGGTGGGATCTGGACGCTGCCGATATCCTCGGCGCCGAAGCGGCCGATTATGTGAAAGTGCCAGATACGCTGGATGTCTGGTTCGACTCGGGTTCAACCCATTCTTCCGTGGTTGACGTGCGTCCAGAATTCAACGGCCACTCTGCCGACATGTATCTGGAGGGTTCAGACCAACATCGTGGCTGGTTCATGTCATCACTGATGATTTCGACCGCCATGAAGGGTAAGGCGCCTTACAAAGAAGTGCTGACCCACGGCTTTACCGTCGATGGTCAGGGCCGCAAAATGTCCAAATCGATCGGCAACACCGTCAGCCCGCAGGACGTGATGAACAAGCTGGGTGGCGACATTCTGCGCCTGTGGGTCGCTTCTACCGACTACACCGGCGAGATTGCGGTTTCCGACGAAATCCTCAAGCGTGCTGCCGATTCTTATCGCCGCATCCGTAATACCGCGCGTTTCCTGCTGGCCAACCTGAACGGGTTTGATCCAAGCACTGACTGCGTGGCACCGGAAGAGATGGTGGTACTGGATCGCTGGGCCGTAGGTCGTGCAATGGCCGCGCAGCAGGATATCGAGCAGGCCTATGCCAACTACGATTTCCACGAAGTGGTGCAGCGTCTGATGCAGTTCTGCTCGGTAGAGATGGGTTCCTTCTATCTGGACATCATTAAAGACCGTCAGTACACCGCGAAAAGCGACAGCGTTGCCCGCCGCAGCTGCCAGACCGCTCTGTTCCACATTGCGGAAGCGCTGGTACGTTGGATGGCACCGATCATGTCGTTTACCGCCGATGAAATCTGGGCCTTCCTGCCAGGCAAACGCGCGCAGTACGTCTTTACCGAAGAGTGGTACGACGGTCTGTTCGGGCTGGCGGCAGGCGAAGGCATGAACGATGCGTTCTGGGCCGATCTGCTGAAAGTGCGTGGTGAAGTGAACAAGGTGCTGGAGCAGGCGCGTGCAGACAAGCACATTGGCGGTTCGTTGGAGGCGGCGGTTACGCTGTACGCCGATAGCGATCTGGCAGCACGCCTGAACAGCCTGCAGGACGAACTGCGCTTTGTGTTGCTGACCTCATCGGCCAGCGTAGCACCGTTTGCAGATGCTCCTGCCGATGCGCAGCAAAGTGAACTGTTGAAAGGGCTGAAAATTGCATTCAGCAAAGCGGATGGTGAGAAGTGCCCGCGCTGCTGGCATTACACCACCGATGTCGGCCAGGTGGCGGAGCACGCAGAACTCTGCGGCCGCTGTGTGACCAACGTAGCCGGTGACGGCGAAAAACGTAACTTTGCCTGAGAACAAGCGCCTGATGAGTAGACCGATAAGTTCGACCGGCTTGCGCTGGCTATGGCTGGTAGTGGTGGTGCTGGCGCTGGATTTTTTCAGCAAACAGTGGATCCTGAGTAACTTCGTGCTGGGCCAGACCCAGCCGTTGTTCCCGTCAATCAACCTGTACTACGCGCGTAACTACGGTGCGGCGTTCAGTTTCCTGGCGGATCACGGTGGCTGGCAGCGCTGGTTCTTTGCCGGTATTGCAGTTGCCATCGTGGTGGTGCTGCTGGTGATGATGTATCGCAGCAGGGCCCAGCAGAAGCTGAACAATATCGCCTATGCCTTTATTATCGGCGGTGCGCTTGGCAACCTGTTTGATCGTCTGTGGCATGGCTTTGTGGTCGATTTCATCGACTTTTATATCGGCAACTGGCATTACCCGACCTTCAATCTGGCGGACAGCTTTATCTGCGTCGGTGCCGCCATGATCGTGCTGGAAGGGTTCTTGCCAGCGAAGAAAAGCGTCAACAGCGAAGGTAAGTGATATGACGGCTCAGGTTAACGGCAACAGCGCAGTACTGGTGCATTTTACGCTGAAACTGGCAGATGGAACGACCGCGGAATCGACCCAGGGCAACGGCAAACCCGCGCTGTTCCGCCTGGGCGATGGTAGCCTGTCTGCTCCGCTGGAACAGCAGCTGATCGGTCTACGGGCAGGGGACAAATGTGCGTTTACCCTGCAACCGGAAGCCGCGTTCGGTGCGGAGAACCCGGATCTGATCCAGTTCTTCTCACGCCGCGACTTCAACGAAACCGGCGTGCCGGATGTCGGCACCATCATGCTGTTTACCGCCATCGACGGCAGTGAAATGCCTGGTGTGGTGCGTGAAGTGGCGGAAGATTCGATCACCGTTGATTTCAACCATCCGTTGGCGGGGCATCCGGTGACCTTCGATATCGAAGTGCTGGAGATCGACCCGCAGCAGGAGGAAGCGCATGCAAATATTGCTGGCTAACCCGCGTGGCTTCTGCGCCGGGGTCGATCGTGCGATCAGCATCGTAGAACGTGCGCTGGAGATTTATGGCGCGCCGATTTACGTGCGTCACGAAGTGGTGCATAACCGCTACGTGGTCGAAAGCCTGCGCGAGCGCGGGGCGGTATTTATCGAAGAGATCGCGGAAGTGCCGGACGGCTCGATCCTGATCTTCTCTGCCCACGGGGTGTCACAGGCAGTTCGGGCCGAGGCCAAAGCCCGCGATCTGACCATGCTGTTTGATGCCACCTGCCCATTGGTGACCAAGGTGCATATGGAAGTGGCCCGTGCCAGCCGTAAGGGCACCGAAGCGATCCTGATTGGTCACGCCGGGCATCCGGAAGTGGAAGGCACCATGGGCCAGTACAGCAATCCTGAGGGGGGCATGTACCTGGTTGAGTCGCCGGAAGACGTCTGGCAATTGCAGGTAAAGAACGAGCATAACCTGTGCTTTATGACCCAGACCACCTTATCGGTGGACGATACTTCCGACGTGATCGATGCGTTGCGTAAGCGCTTCCCGGAGATTATCGGGCCGCGCAAGGACGATATCTGCTATGCCACCACTAACCGCCAGGAAGCGGTGCGCAGCTTGGCAGGTGATGCCGACGTGGTGCTGGTGGTGGGGTCGAAGAACTCGTCCAACTCCAACCGCCTGGCCGAACTTGCCCAGCGTGTGGGTAAACCGGCCTATCTGATCGACTCGGCAGCGGACATTCAGGAATCCTGGTTGAAAGACGCCAGCAACATTGGCGTCACCGCCGGAGCCTCTGCGCCGGATGTGCTGGTTCAGGACGTCATCAGCCGCTTGAAAGCCTTGGGCGGCAAGGACGTGCATGAGCTCAGCGGCCGTGAAGAGAACATCGTGTTTGAAGTGCCGAAAGAATTGCGCATGGATATCAAGCAGATCGACTAATGACCCCTCACCCTAACCCTCTCCCACAGGGAGAGGGGACGGTCCGTGCCACATCTTAACTACAGCATCAACCCTGCCACCGATTAATTCACGCACCTATACACCTTTGGGTGAGGGGACTGGAAGTGCAAGAAGAATGACACTTGTACCTAACCACGATGCCATACTGGCTCCCTCTCCCTGTGGGAGAGGGTTGGGGTGAGGGGAACCGGCTCGCATAAACAGCAAAAAACCCCCCTTTTCGCCATTCATCGTAATGCATAAATAGTGCATGATTATGTCGCACCAGACGGTTGACGCTAATCGGGTAATTGTTAATCGATTGACAGCGTTACTGATAACATACCGGGCATATCATAATTTTCTAATCCGTAAGCAAATCCTCTGGTAGTGATAGGGTAGGGAAGTTACCCTGAACTAATACCCGTCGCCTTTCAAGCTGCAGCGTTGTTACCTGCACTTACTCACCCCAGTCACTTACAATAGTAAGCTCCTGGGGATGAGTAAGCTTGTCGCCTAGCCGCAGCTTGAAATTCATAGGGTATATATAGCCGAGGAGTGGCTTTTGACCATAAAAGAGAGCGAAGTATGACTGATTCACACATCCGCATCGCGATTGCGGGTTCCGGTGGCCGCATGGGGCGCCAATTGATCCAGGCCGTGCAGCAGGCACAGGGCGTGGTACTGGGGGCTGCGTTGGAGCGCCCGGGTTCTAGCCTGGTTGGTACCGATGCCGGCGAACTGGCCGGCGTTGGCGCAGTGGGCGTCACCGTCAGCGATAACCTGGAAAAGGTCATCAACGATTTCGATATCCTGATCGACTTCACCCGCCCGGAAGGCACTCTGGCCCATCTGGCGTTTTGTGTGACTCATAACAAAGCCATGGTGATCGGCACCACCGGTTTTGATGATGTAGGCAAAGCGGCGATCCAGGCCGCGGCACAGCAGATTGGTATCGTGTTTGCCGCCAACTTCAGCGTGGGTGTTAACGTGGTGCTCAAGTTGCTGGAAAAGGCGGCCAAGGTAATGGGCGATTATACCGATATCGAAATTGTGGAAGCTCACCACCGCCACAAGGTGGATGCCCCTTCAGGGACGGCATTGGCCATGGGTGAGGCGATTGCCGGTGCCTTGGGACGCGATCTGAAAGAGTGCGCGGTTTACGAGCGCGTGGGTTATACCGGTGAGCGCGATCCAAAGAGCATCGGCTTTGCCACCATTCGTGCCGGGGATATTGTGGGTGAACATACCGCCATGTTTGCCGATATTGGCGAGCGGGTAGAGATCACCCATAAAGCCTCAAGCCGGATGA
>NZ_JBKJYW010000510.1:0-25364 GCF_046715635.1 Serratia sp. (in: enterobacteria) | reverse complement strand
TGGTGGCAGGGCGGTTACGCGTCCATACCGAAGCCAACAACAACGCCTTGACGCTGCCGGATTACTTCACCAGCCGTTTTGAGGATAACAGCAAACTGCTGCGGGTGATTTCCGCCATCGTCATCCTGGTGTTCTTCACCATCTATTGTGCTTCCGGCATTGTGGCCGGTGCGCGCCTGTTTGAAAGCACCTTCGGCATGACTTACGCCACCGCGCTGTGGGCCGGGGCCGCCGCCACCATCCTATATACCTTTATCGGCGGGTTCCTGGCGGTCAGTTGGACCGATACCGTGCAGGCCAGCCTGATGATTTTTGCGCTGATCCTCACGCCAGTGATCGTCATCTTCGCCGTGGGCGGTATCGACAGTTCGATGCTGGTGATCGCGGCTAAAAACCCGGCCAATCTGGATATGATGAAAGGGCTGAATCTGGTGGCGATCCTGTCGTTGCTGGGCTGGGGCCTGGGCTACTTTGGTCAGCCGCATATTCTGGCGCGCTTTATGGCGGCAGATTCCCACCGCACCATCCGTAGCGCTCGCCGCATCAGTATGACCTGGATGATCCTCTGCCTGGCGGGGACCATCGCGGTTGGCTTCTTCGGCATCGCCTACTTTGCCAATAACCCGGATCAAGCGGGCAATGTGACGCAAAACGGCGAGCGGGTGTTTATCGAACTGGCCATGTTGCTGTTTAACCCATGGATTGCCGGGATCCTGCTGTCGGCCATTCTGGCGGCGGTGATGAGCACCTTGAGCTGTCAACTGCTGGTCTGTTCCAGTGCGATTACCGAAGACCTGTACAAAGCTTTCTTGCGTAAAGGAGCCAGCCAGCGTGAGCTGGTATGGGTAGGGCGTGCGATGGTGCTGGTGGTGGCGTTGGTGGCGATTGCCCTGGCGGCTAACCCGGAAAACCGCGTGCTGGGTCTGGTAAGCTATGCCTGGGCCGGTTTTGGTGCCGCATTTGGCCCGGTGGTGCTGATTTCGGTAATGTGGTCGCGTATGACCCGTAACGGCGCGCTGGCCGGTATGCTGGTGGGGGCGATCACCGTGATCGTCTGGAAGCATTACGCCTGGCTGGATCTGTATGAAATCATTCCTGGCTTTGTGTTTGGCTGTATCGCCATCGTGGTGGTTAGCCTGATGGGTCGCCAGCCTTCGGCAACCATCACCAAGCGTTTTGATCTGGCAGAGGCCGAGTTCAAAACGGTCTAAATCCGCCTTAATCTCTCCCCGGCAATCGGGGAGAGATCTGCTTTCCTCCTCACTACGCTCACCAAGCTGTAACAACTAGCGACATTTGATTAATAAAAATCACACTTGCGCCTCTTGTTTTTCTTTTCAGTAGAATGATAATCACTATCGTTCTGGTTTACTTTTCTTTACATTGCCGCAGCCGGGTAAACTCAGCGCCAGCGGCTGACTACAAGTGCCTTTTCAGGGGTTAATATTCTATGTTTGTTCCTTTCCTTATCATGTTCCGTGAGGGGCTGGAGGCTGCGCTGATCGTCAGTTTGATCGCCAGCTATCTGAAGCGGACTCAACGCGGTCAATGGCTTGGGGTGGTATGGATTGGGGTGATCGTCGCTGTGGTTCTGTGCCTGGCGCTAGGTATCTTCATCAATGAAACCACCGGCGAGTTTCCACAAAAACAGCAAGAGCTGTTCGAAGGGCTGGTGGCGGTGGTGGCAGTGTGCATCCTGACCTATATGGTGTTCTGGATGCGCAAGGTTTCCCGCTCGGTGAAGGTGCATCTTGAAGGGGCGATCGATAACGCCCTCAGCTCTGGCAAAAGGCAAGGCTGGGCGTTGGTGGCGATGGTGTTTTTTGCCGTTGCCCGTGAAGGACTGGAGTCCGTATTCTTTCTGTTGGCCGCGTTTCAGCAGGATGTGGGCATTGCCGCCCCAATCGGTGCGATGCTCGGCCTGGCGTGTGCCATCGTGATTGGCATGCTGATCTATTGGGGCGGCATCAAACTGCATCTGGCTAAATTCTTCAAATGGACCAGCCTGTTTATTCTGTTCGTGGCTGCGGGCCTGGCCGCTGGGGCGATCCGTGCCTTCCACGAGGCTGGATTGTGGAACCACTTCCAGGATATCGCGTTCGACTTCAGCAACCAGCTATCTACGCATTCACTGCTGGGCACCCTGTTAGAGGGAATGTTCGGCTATCAGGAAGCGCCTTCGGTCAGCGAAGTGGCGGTCTATTTCCTGTATCTGATCCCTGCTCTGATTTTCTTTTTCCTGCCACCGCGTTCCGAGTCCTCAACGATCCCGGCGCAAGGCAAGACACCTCACTAATTTAATAGGGAACTCCGTATGTCTACTCCGTTATTTCGCCGCAAGGCACTGCATGCCGCATTACTGGCCGTTCCTACTTTCGCGCTGAGCCTCAACGCGCTGGCGGCGGATATCCCTCAAGTTAAGGTGACCGTTAACGACAAACAGTGTGAGCCGATGCAGTTGACCCTGCCTGCCGGTAAAACCCAGTTTGTGGTGCATAACACCAGCCAGAAGAACCTGGAGTGGGAAATCCTCAAAGGTGTGATGGTGGTGGAAGAACGCGAAAATATCGCGCCAGGTTTCACCCAGAAAATGACGGCGAACCTGGAGCCGGGCGAATACGACATGACCTGCGGGCTGCTGAGCAACCCGAAAGGTAAGTTGATTGTCACTGCGGCAGGGGCGGTAACCGACGGCAAACCAAATGTGATGGATCTGGTTGGCCCGATTGCCGAATATAAAGTCTATGTCACCAAGGAAGTTGAAGGGTTGGTCAAGCAGACCAAGCTGTTCACCGATGCGATCAAAGCCGGTGATGTGGCCCAGGCCCGCAAGCTTTATGCGCCAACCCGTCAGCACTACGAGCGTATTGAACCGATTGCCGAGCTGTTCTCCGATCTGGACGGCAGCATCGACGCCCGTGAAGACGACTATGAGAAAAAAGCCGAAGATCCAAAATTCACCGGCTTCCACCGTCTGGAGAAAGCGTTGTTTGCCGACAACACCACCAAGGGCATGAATGAGTACGCCGATGGTCTGTATAAAGACACGCTGGAATTGCAAAAACGCATCGGTGAACTGACCTTCCCGCCAAGTAAAGTGGTGGGCGGTGCTGCTGGCCTGATCGAAGAAGTGGCGGCCAGCAAGATCAGCGGTGAAGAGGATCGCTATAGCCGTACCGACCTGTGGGATTTCCAGGCCAACGTCGATGGCGCACAGAAGATTGTCAACCTGCTGCGCCCGCTGTTGGAAAAGGCCAACCAGCCACTGCTGGCGAAGATCGACGCCAACTTTAAAACCGTCGATACCATTCTGGCTAAATACAAGACCCCAGAGGGTTATGAGTCTTACGAGAAGCTGACCACCGCGGATCGTAATGCGATGAAAGGGCCGATCACCACGCTGGCAGAAGACCTGTCACAGCTGCGTGGCGTGCTGGGTCTGGATTAAGGCTGAGCATAATGAACTACAAGACCGGCCCGCATAACGGGCCGTTTCCTCAAGATGATCAGGCCGCTTCGCCTTCGCGCAGGCGGCTGTTGCAAGGTTTGGGCATGATGGGCGGTGCTCTGGCATTGGCGGGGCCATCCCTGGCCCGGGCCGCAGAAGAGCCGCTGGCTACCTCGCAGGACGAACGCTGGCAAAAACAACCGTTCTACGGTCAGCATCAGTCCGGCATCCTGACGCCGCAGCAGGCGGCCATGATGCTGGTGGCTTTCGACGTGCTGGCGACCAACAAGCAGGATCTCGAACGGCTATTTCGTTTGTTGACTAGCCGCATCGCGTTCCTCACCAGCGGCGGTAAAGCACCGGAGGTCGATCCCAAGTTGCCACCCTTGGATTCGGGCATCATGGGGCCGGAGATCTACCCCGATAACCTGACTATCACCGTTTCCGTTGGCACCTCCCTGTTTGATGAGCGCTTTGGTTTGCAGGCGCATAAGCCGTTGCATCTGCAAACCATGACGCGTTTCCCCAACGATTCACTTGATGCTGCCCTGTGTCATGGTGATCTGCTGCTGCAAATCTGTGCCAATACCAATGAAACGGTGATCCACGCGCTGCGCGATATCATCAAGCATTCGCCAGACTTGCTCAGCGTGCGCTGGAAGCGGGAAGGTTTTATCTCGGCTCACTCGGCCCGCAGCCGGGGCAAAGAGACGCCGATTAACCTGCTGGGCTTCAAAGACGGCACCGCTAACCCAAAAACCAGCGATAAGCCGTTGATGGATCAGGTGGTGTGGACCGGTGATAAAGCGGGGGAACCTGCCTGGGCCGTTGGCGGTAGCTATCAGGCCACGCGTATCATTCGTTTCCACGTCGAATTTTGGGATCGGACGCCGTTGCAGGAGCAGCAAACCATCTTTGGCCGTGAAAAACACAGCGGTGCGCCGTTGGGGATGAAGCACGAGCATGACGAACCGGACTATGCCAAAGACCCGGAAGGTAAGCTGATCCGTATGGATGCCCATATTCGGTTGGCCAACCCGCGTACGCCGCAAACCCAGAGCAGCCTGATGCTGCGCCGTGGTTACAGTTATTCGCTGGGCGTTTCCAACTCGGGGCAACTGGAGATGGGCCTGCTGTTTGTCTGTTACCAGGCTGACTTGGAGCAGGGCTTCCTGACGGTGCAGAAACGGTTGAACGGTGAAGCGCTGGAGGAATACGTCAAGCCTATCGGCGGCGGCTATTTCTTTGTGTTACCGGGCGTCAAGACGGGTGGTGATTATTTGGCCAGCGGCTTGCTACAGGCCTGAGAAGCTAAAGTTGTTAGTAGGACAGAGAAGCGCAGCGCAAAGACTGCGCTTTTTTTATGCGCTCAATTTTTAATCTGGAAACCTAAATGTCATTCAGCGGAATTAATATCAATGCATTGATATTTAACAATAAAATAATTTAATGCCAAGTGATTTACGCTTTGATATAGTGGTGTTGCAGCGGGTTAAAACAAAAAATATTAAATTTTTTACATTTTAGCAACGCAGCGCGGTTGAATGTCATTATACTGTAATCATCTGGCGGTAGTTTTCACACGGTGCACGGCTCAATGCTGTTTAGCCTATGGATTTCAAGTTGCAGCTAGGCAACAAGCTTATTCATCCCCAGGAGCTTACTTTAGTAAGTGACTGGGGTGAATAAGTGCAGTTAACAACGCTGAAACTTGAAAGACGACGGGTAAAAATATCACTGCGGGGATCGCTAATGGTAAAGTCCTTGGTTGGGCTACAAACAACAAATAACATACCTTTCCTGATTTCTCGTTGTAACGAGGGCGCTCTCTACGACTCTCAATTTCTGACCGACTCTTGGCTTTCCTTTCGCATTAATCCGGCTGACACACACTCCTGTTTTTTACCAATCTCGTTGTTCTGTGAAAAAGAGCCGCGCCCGTTGGCGGCTAGGTGTTCACGTCATTCAATGGCTTTAAAGGGGGCCACAACCTGATACGTGTGTAACATAATCGCTCGGTTTTGTACTGCCGTTGCGGTAGGTGAAACAAACTGTAAGGTGCCACTATGGGAAGACAGAAAGCAGTGATCAAAGCACGTCGTGAAGCCAAACGCGTCATTCGTCGTGACGCTCGTAGTCATCGCCAGCGTGAAGAAGAAAGCGTGACCTCGCTGGTACAAATGGGTGGTGTAGAATCTATCGGCATGGCTCGTGACAGCCGGGATACTTCTACCATCGAGGCTAGAACCGAAGCTCAAGGTCATTACTTATCAGCCATAGAAAACAAGCTGTTGATATTTGCCACTGGTGAGGCCGGTTGCGGTAAAACCTTCATCAGTGCAGCCAAGGCAGCTGAAGCCCTGATACATAAAGAGGTGGATCGGATTATCGTGACTCGTCCGGTTCTGCAGGCGGATGAAGATCTCGGCTTTTTGCCGGGGGATATTTCTGAGAAGTTCGCCCCTTATTTCCGTCCGGTGTATGACATTCTGTTACGCCGTTTAGGATCGTCGTTTTTGCAATACTGCCTGCGCCCGGAAATTGGCAAGGTAGAGATCGCGCCTTTCGCCTATATGCGTGGGCGTACCTTCGAAAATGCGGTAGTGATCCTGGACGAGGCCCAGAACGTAACGGCCAGCCAGATGAAGATGTTTTTGACCCGCCTGGGTGAGAACGTCACGGTGATCGTGAACGGCGATATTACCCAGTGCGATTTGCCACGCGGGGTGAAATCCGGCCTTAGCGACGCGCTGGAACGCTTCGAAGAGGACGAGATGGTCGGCATTATTCGTTTCGACAAACAGGACTGTGTGCGCTCTGCCTTGTGCCAGCGCACGCTTAATGCTTACGATTAATTTGTCTGATAGCTTGCAAAAGGCCACTTCGGTGGCCTTTTTAATGCCCCAATCGACGTGGAATATCATAAAAAACAAATTGTTAAGTCAATCTGTAGGCACCTGTAAGCCCTTAAAAACGACTCAAGTGTGGACACTATGTGGATACGATGTGCTTGCCTTGAGGTTGTGCTTGCTGTCGCTGAGGCAGGGTAGCGGAACAATGAATGGCAATGGTTACTTTTTCCCTATTTCCTTCTTTGTTCAACCTCTGAGCCTCAACAATCTCCTCTTGCAAGAAGCATGACCCCGCATGTCTATTATTCTTAAGTATTACTTGTAATGATTGAAGTGGTGTTACTATACTGTTTTCAATATGTTACGACGATATTGTCCATGTAAAATACCTGCCTTTTATTTTTGGCATTACTTCGACAACTGCTCTTTTAAACCAGGGTGACAGAGGGAATTATGGAACACATCGTTTATGTTGTTGATGATGACCATTCAGTACGGCGATCGATTGTTCGACTACTCAACTCTGCCGGTTACAGCGCTATCGAGTTCGATTCTGCTGACTCTTTTCTGGCCTATCCCTTTCCTGACTTACCGGGTTGCGTCATTCTGGATATGAAAATGCCAGACAAAGACGGTTTAGAAGTTACCGACGCGCTGAAAACACGCGGCACGGAAATGCCCATCATTTTCCTCACAGGCTACGGCACCATTCCTATGTCGGTACAGGCCATGAAAGCCGGTGCATATGAGTTCTTAACCAAACCGGTTAAAGCCGAGGAGCTGCTCAGGGCCGTTGAAAACGCACTGACACTGGCCTCAGAAAACGCTGACGAACTTCGTGAATATCACAACCTTAAGCAGCGTCATAAGACACTCACGCCGCGTGAACAGGAAGTGTTGGCATTGACGATTAAAGGACTGCTCAATAAGCAAATTGCTGCGGAACTGAGAGTCAGTGAAATCACCGTGAAGGTTCATCGACGCAGAGTCATGGATAAAATGCAGGTACGCTCACTCGCCGATTTGGTTCGCCATGCCGAGCGCCTGAATTTGAATAAAGTCAAAACATCCTGATAAATCATCATTCTTGTTGATATGCAGAGACCCATGGGTCCCTGCACCAGGGATTAACTTAGCGCGCTTGCAAAAACGCTAATAAATCGTCGTTCAATTGGCTCTGATGGGTAACGGCAAAACCGTGCGGCGCATCGTCATAGACTTTGAGTACCGCACCGCGGATCAATTCAGCCGCCGCTTTGCCCGTGGTATCAAGCGGTACTATCTGGTCGTTGCTACCATGAATAACCAGTGTCGGGACGTCAATTTTTGCCAGATCTTCACGGAAGTCGGTTTCAGAGAACGCCGTGACGCAATCAATTGTTCCTTTCAGTGAAGCCAGTAGCGCAATGTTTAGAGTCTGAGTGAATACGCCCTCTGATACCGTCTGCCCTACATTAGTGCCATAGAATGCTGGTGCAAAATCGCTGATAAACTGAGCGCGATCCTGACGTAATCCCTCGCGGATCCCCTCAAATACAGAGAGATCAACACCGTCTGGGTTAGTCGCACTTTTACCAAAGACAGGTGTGACAGCGCCCAACAGTACCAGGGCTGCAACACGCTCGCTGCCGTAGCGCCCGATATAACGTGCCACATCACCGCCACCCATCGAGAAGCCCACTAACGTGACTTCCTGCAAGTCGAGTTGGGTGATCAGGTCGTTAATGTCTGAGGCGAAAGTGTCGTAGTCATAACCTGTCCAGGGTTGGTCTGAGCGGCCAAATCCGCGACGGTCAAAAGCAATGGCACGATATCCTCGCTCAGCCAGGAAATTCAACTGGCTGTCCCACATATCCGCATCCAGTGGCCAGCCGTGGCTGAACAACACGGGCTTTCCTTTACCCCAGTCTTTGTAATAAATCTGCGTGCCATCTTTTGTGCTGATTGTACTCATCGTAGACCTCTGCATTGTGTGTTGGGAAAGATATTGTGTGTTGGGAAAGATATTGAGGCAGACACGGTTAAACCGGAACCACCAGATAACGGACCTCGGGGCGGGATTCCCCCTGATGATATTGCTGAACACGGTGTTCTATTTTTCGGTCATTCATGGTGTAACGTTCTTCCTGTCGCAGATGTTCAACCCAGGAACCGAGCAAAAATGTTTCGACAAAAATTCCGGGTTTAAGAATGTCTTCATAAACCGACCAGTTCAGTGCGCCACCGCGTCGCCTGACGCGCCGCATATCCTGCATACAGACGGTAAATGCGTGTGCATCCTCAGCCTTAATCAGATATTCGTAGCTCACCATCACCGGACCACGGCTGTGATGCACGTCAATCTCAGGGGCAATGTGATTCTCTACGCTGGCATCCAGGTTCAGATCAGGGTCTTTATCCAGCCGCCAGCGGAACACAGCCGTACAACCCAACAGCATGCCAAGGGTCGCCACACTCAGCGAAACGGCGATGCCATAATGCGATGCCAGTTGCCCCCACAACGCGCTGCCTGCGGTCATCGAACCGAAGAAAACAGTCAGGTAAATCGCGAGTGCCCGCGCTTTCACCCATTTCGCCGCACTGCGCTGGGCGCCGAGATTGAGCGTCGTCAGCACTGCTATCCAGGAAAAACCCGTCATAAATTCGAAGACGCTCAACAGCCAGAAGTGCCGCACAAGCGCGAGAGCCAGCATCGCTACAGCAAACATCAGGCTCGCCAGCACCATTAAACGGTCGGGATTGAGATGTTTACGCAAGCGCGGCAGCGTCACCGCGCCAAAAATGGCCCCCACGCCAATACAGGCCAGCATAATTCCGTAACCACCGGGCCCTAAACCGAGCTCACGCCGGGCCACTAACGGCAGTAAAGACCAGGCCGCGCTGGCAAACAGGAAAAAAGCGACCGTACGGGCCAGCACGTTGCGTAGAACAGGGGCGGCATGGACATAACGCCCCCCGGCACGCACGGCAGAGAAAAAATGCTCCGGTGGCAGGCGCTGCACGGAAGGCTCTGTTTTCCATCGGTATAACACCCAGGCAACCCCCAGCACGGAAACCGCATTGAGCGCAAACACCACCCACGCGCCGGCAAAAGAGAGGATCAGCCCGCCCAATGCCGGCCCAATGGCGCGACTGATATTAATCCCCAGTGAATTAAGGGCTATTGCCGCCCCTAAATCCTGTTTGCGAACCAGGTCCGGTACGATGGCCTGGAACGGCGGGGAACTCATTGCCGCACCGGTGCTCATCAGAAAAGCGACGACCAGCAGCACGCCAGGCGTCACATGCCCGGTCAGCGAAAGCACGGTCAACCCGCACGCCGCCAGTAACGTCCACACCTGCGAAAAAAGCAGATATTTGCGGCGGTCGACAATATCCGCCATCACGCCTGACGGTAGGGCAAACAAAAACATCGGCAGGCTGCTGGCGGCCTGGATCATGGCGACTGACAGTGGGTCAGCACTGAGCGTCAGCATGGTCCAGTTCATGGCAACATCGTTCATCCATGAACCGATGTTCGAGACGACGGTCGCAATCCATAACATGCGGAACACACGCTGACTCAGGGGCTGCCAGGGTGACCCGCTGGTCGTGGTCGCCTCTTTTAATGCTTCGGCGGTAACGTGGTGAACTTCATTGACCGATGCCATGGCGCCATTCCCGCTGTTTGCCTGCCCCGATGCACCATTTACCCGGCCCGGTTATCGCAAGCGTGGTGAAGATAATCAGGAGTAACCAGCCAAACTGCCCCTCGGCGATGGACCAGCCAGGGTAACCACGGCTTTCCGGGCGCTGACCCTCACGTTGCTGGGATCGCCTGGCGAAGAAGTGTCCATCTGGAAAGCTCGTCTGTCACGCGCACTGGAAGGTTACGAACGCCTGGCTGTGAGTTTTGTACCTGAATTAGGGCTGTTACTGGAGCATAGTTCCCGCCACATACCCAATTCGATTTCAACCGATGCCAGAGCGCGCTTTAATCACATGATATCCGCCCTGGTCACTACCTTTGCCATGCCGGGTTGTCCACTGGTGTTGCTGATTGATGATATTCAATGGATCGATGCTGCCAGTCTCCAGGTGCTGGAGTCGCTACTGAAAAACAGCCGTACACAGCCACTGCTGATGGTGGTGGCCCAGCGTGAACCCGAGGCGAAAGACAACACCTCCCTGATACAGACCCTCGCCCTCCTGCATAACGCCGCACAAAGGAATATCGAAATTATCCCGACACCGCTTTCCGTTAAAGACGTCACCCGGTGGTTGGCAGAGGTATTTCAACAACGCACCACAGACATTACCGATCTGGCCAAACTAATACATGGCAAAACCGGCGGAAATCCACTGTTTTTAAATGAGTTTTTTAAACGTATTGTTGAAGATGGCTTGGTAACACATAACAAATACCAGGGTAAGTGGCACTATGATTTATCCGCTATTCAGGAACGCCATTACACTGAAAACGTGGTGAGTCTGGTCCTCCAACAACTCGGAAAAATGCCGGAAATGACTCGCACCTTACTCGGTAGCCTCGCCTGCCTGGGTAGCCGGGGCGAACTGGCCACAATCAGCCAGGTGCTGTGCATTTCCGATGCCGATATCCGCTATCAGTTGCATCCCGCGGTTACCGCACAACTGGTAACCCTTTCCAGGGACAGCTGGGCGTTTACCCACGATCGCGTACAAGAAGCCGCTTTCGCCTTGCTGGATGTCGCCCAAAAAGATTATGTGCATATCACTACAGCAAACCTTCTGGCTGAAGCGTCACGGCAGATGGCAGGCAATGAAGTGTTATTCCGCGCCATTCACCACGTCTCGGCCGCCATTGAGTGCGTCCAGCCGGCAGAACAACGCAATATGTTCAGGGAACTGAGTATGCTGGCGGCCCAGCGAGCAAAACGTAGTGGTGATTACCTCTCGGCACTGAGATATTTACAGACCGCACGGGCACTCTCAGGACACGGTAATATGCCCGAAAACACCCCCGACCTTCGATTAAATCTCGAAGAAGCCGAGTGCGAGTTTTTACTTGGAAATCTGGTCAACGCAAAGCGTTTATGCGACCGGTTGCTGGGTTCCCACGGTGGGCTTACCGAAAAAATCACCGCGGCAAACCTGCTGGCGGAGATTCATATGCGTCAGTCTGATCTCCGCCTGGCGCTGGAAACCACCTTATGCTGGCTACGCGTTTCCGGTATTGCGCTGACTCCAAATCCCGATTTGGCAGAATGTGATGTGGTCTGGCAAGCACTTAAAGACCGTATGGGTGAAAATCCTGCCGTGCTGTTTCATCAGTTGCCAGAAATGACGGACGGCCAAACCGAAGCCATAATGAATCTGCTTGCCAGCGCCAGCGTGTTCGCCAGCTTCAACAGTCCGAATCTGCACTTCATGCTACTTTGCCAGATGCTGCATTTGACACTGGAGCGGGGTATTACCGGCGCCTCAACGTTGGCCATGGGTTGGTTTGGCGTACTGATTAGCGAACGTTATGCGGAGTATCAGCCTGGTTTCAACTATGCTGTGCTGGCGCGTGATTTGGTTGAACACCACGGCTATAGCACTTATGAAGCAAAAACGTTGCTGCCCCTTGATCAAGTCAGCGTCTGGACCCAACCCCTTTCTTACACCACCGAATGCGCTAAAGCTTGCTTTACGTCCGCCGTCACGCACGGTGATTTGACGGTCGCCTCCTTTGCTATCTGCCATCAGGTGATTAACTTTTTAAGCCAGGGCGAGCATCTCGATAACGTGCTGACCAGCATCGAACGTGGGCTGGCCTTCGTGAGAAAAACCGACTTCCAGGATGTGGAGCGCATTTTGTTGGTTCAGCGGCATTACGTTGAGCACTTACGCAAATTACCCTCCACAACCTGGGATAGCGCCAACGCACTGCCTGACTCACTGTTGCCGGGTTTTCCAGAGCAAGCACCGCTGCACATGTCCACCCTGATTTTTTGGTTCTGGCTCTACCGGGGCATGACGTATTTTACAGCGGGCGAATATTCGCAGGCGCAGGACGCGCTGGAACACGCTCAATCTTTTGCGTGGTCAGCACCGGGGCACATCCATTTGCTGGATTTACATCTCTACAGCGCGTTAACGTTAACCGTTCAACTGACACCTGAAACATTTAGCGCGCAGGACCGGCGTAAGCTGGAAATCCATTACCACAAAATTGCCCTCTGGGCGCGCATCAACCCGGGAACGTTTGCCGATAAAGAAGCGCTGGTGTATGCAGAAATTGTCCGTCTTGAAGGCATGAACACCATTGCGCTGGAGCAGTACGAAAAAGCGGTGCGACTCTCCCGGGAAGCCGGGTTTCATCCCTGTAATGCGCTGGCCCATGAACTTGCCGGGCGCTTCGCACTCAGTTGCGGTTACAACACAGCAGCAGATGCACATTTGCGGGGGGCGATAGCGGCCTGGGGGCGCATTGGCGCACAAGCCAAAGTGAATCAGCTTAAGCAGACCTGGCCTCATTTAGTTTCACCTGCTCAAGCAACGCCTTATAACACCATCGCATTTGCCCAAAACGAAGAAATTCGCGATTTACAAAGTGTCATTAAAGCCTCACGAGCACTGTCAGAAGAGATCAATCTTGAACGGCTTATTGAAATACTTTTGACCATGTTACTGGAGCGTGCGGGTGCGCAGCGCGGCTTGTTGATTCGCGTTCTGGATAACAATATTCCTGAAATTGAAGCCAGCGCGCAGACCAGTAGTGACGGGATACAAGTACGAATCATGAAAGATATGCCGATGGCGGCCGACATGCCACTGTCGGTGCTGGCGGCCGTTATCCGCACAGGTCAGGAAATACGTACCGGGAAACCCGAAGAGTTCAGCCCTTTTTCACACGACCCTTACCTTGTGACTTCCGGCGCTGCCGTACTGTGCGTACCGATGTTTAAGCAGGCGCGACTGGTCGGCGTGTTGTACCTCGAAAACCGCTTAATGCCTGAAGTCTTTACTGCGGATCATTCAAAAGTCGTCAATCTGCTCGGTGCCCATGCGGCCGTTGCGCTCGAAACGGCGCGGCTTTATGCCGAATTGCTTGAGGAAAATATTCAGCGCAGGCGGGTTGAGAAAGAGCTCAGGGCAAGCCAGACATCGCTCATGCTGGGAGAACAGATAAGCCACACCGGAAGCTGGCGCTGGGAACTGGAACAAGATTTGATGTTTATGTCCGAAGAGTACGCCCGCATTCTCGGTCTGCCGGAGACACTTAAAATGATCTCCATGGCGGAGTTTTTTACTTTTATTCATCCGGATGATTATGACCGCATCAGCGATGTAGTGATTGACGGTGTGCGCGACGGGTTAACCCTGAAAGCAGAATTTCGCATTATCAATGCCGAGGGCAATGTGCGCTACATTTTAGGCATCGGTAGCCCAGCCGGTGTGGGCACTGAAATTTATGAATATTACGGCACCATCACCGACATCACGACTCAGAGGCAAGCAGAAGACGCCGTCAGGGTTGCGCAGGCAGAGCTGGCGCGAGTCTCCCGAGCCACCACGGTTGGCCAGTTAACCTCTTCTATTGCTCACGAAATTAATCAACCGCTGATGTCGATAGTTTCCAATGCCGGAGCCAGTCTGCGATGGTTAAATCATGACCCGATACGGTATGACAATATTCGCGTCGGGTTAGAAGAGATTGTTGCCGAAGGGCAGCGTGCAGGGGAAATTATTCGTAGTCTCCAGACCCTGACACGCAAACAAGAACCTGTCTTCTGCCGTATCGATTTGCATTTTCTGGTGCGCCATATCATGACGCTTTCGCGTAGCGAAATTGAACAAAGACAGGTGGCCGTTGATTACGATTTGAAGGCTGCCCACAGCTTTATCTTTGGTGACAGTGTTCAAATCCAACAGGTGTTGATTAATCTTGTTATTAACGCAATTGAAGCCATGGCTGAAGTGACCGATCGCACACGTACACTGAAAATTTCAACCCTTAATCCTGATGAGAGTTCCGTGGAATTACGCATTACGGATAATGGAACCGGGTTGGCGCCTGACATAGGTCAGCGCGTTTTTGACTCGTTTTACACCACAAAAGTACAGGGAATGGGAATGGGTCTGACCATCAGCCATTCCATCATAGAGCGGCATCGGGGGACGCTTAAAGCGCAAAACAACACACCGTACGGCAGTTGTTTCAGTTTTGTCGTCCCCGCCTGTTTGGCGAGTCAGGATGGTGAGTCTTAATGACGCGCCAGAGGTGCGGCCATTAAATAAGCTAACAACGAAGTTTTAATCAGTGATTTACTGGCTAAAATATCCCATTCAGTGGAGCTGAGTCGATTCTGCCGCATTAAGGCGTTGGTAGGTAACATACTTTTTTTGTGATGTTACCTATCATGTCGCATAGGGAGCTGCCGCAAGGCGGCCGGTTTCGGCCCTCAGGTGAAAACCCATTCAGCCCCCTTCGGGGGCTTTTTTGTGTCTGTCGCCCGGCGACATATTCCGCAGTGGATTCAACATAACGTCCTATGTGGCGTAGTTTATGGGTATTCGCATTCACCCATTCGCATTTTACTTGACTACCTTTTCGCAAATTATTTGGTCGTTTTCTACAAAACACTGGGATTAAGCAACCCAAATTGACGGGCAGCTTTGAGCGAGGAGCGGACGTTAACGTTACTCTTTACTGAGCTATTCCAGTGTTCCTAGATTGGTCATTCAATTGACTATTTCCAATGGTATTGGCTACCCGCAACCAGCTATAATAGCTAACGGAATGACGGAGGGTTAACATGGAATTAAAAACGATTGCTCTTGTGTTCGTTATGTATGCTGCTGCGATCTGGATGTTACTGCATGGTATCAGAGGGTTCCAGACAGGTGTTATTATTGAAACGAGAAAAGGTTCCCCTATAAAAGATTACTATTACCGTGGAGACTTCGGATTTTATGTTAACGTTTTTCTGTATATCGTCGGAGGTACCGTGATGATCGGTTTTGCTACCTGGCTTCTTATGACTGGCTTGGGCTATTGGTAGTTTCATCTCGCTCTTAACGTGTGGATAATTCATTAAACCACTCTACCTCTTAATTAATTCACTCGAATTGCTTGTCCGTTTGACTATTTAGCCCTAACTCCCTTATGACTATCTTTACTAACGTCACTTCGGCACATAAACCTCTGCGAGGAATCTTGGCCGGCTAAGATCGAATAACGGACAGAAGAATGTCTTACAAAATAAACTGGCTCAGAACGCTGCCGAGTTTATATGTGTACTTTGCCGGAAGGCGCTCAAGCGATACAATCAACACGGTTACATATATTTTAAAATTGAATGGTCAATTGCGCTTTTCTAAGTCGGTCAATGCATATCTCCCACGTTCTGCTACTGATTGAGATGTGTCAGAAGCCAGTATATTTGCCAGTTTAAATGCTTCATCACCAATATTATCCAATTCTTTTATAAGCATTTCACCAGCTATACGCCGAACCATAGGGGAACGGTCGGTTGTCGCCATCCTCAAGTTCTCAATAAAGGGAGTTGTAGTAGATATTATTCGTTCTTTTAAAACAGGAAGGCGTCGCCTTATGCCGTGTACTTTGTCAACCCACTGCCATGTCAGCCCCTCAGCCCAAACAAATTTACTTTCAAACTGACAACGATACGCTTTTGCCCGCAGGGAGGGTTGAACTGATGTTTCTGCAATCTCAGCTAAAAAGTTGTCTAAAGCTGCCGTGCGCCCAGCTTGCACAAATATTGTAGCGACAGGACCCGAAGAGGATATTAGAAGGCGCTTTTTTAATGCCTTAGTTACTTTCTCCATTAAAATAACTTTCATAAGCGCTTCTTTCCCGATATCTCCCATTCTCCCCCAAGAATCCCAGTAGGGGAGTGTTATAAACAAGACATCAACAATAAACTCAGGGTCAGATGCTTCAGCAATTAATGGCAGGGCATCACACGCTGCAGCTCTTACCTGCGGAACCCAGTCATTTAGTTTTCGTACAACTAAAGCTAATAAAAAACTATTTGGCGCCCCACCTGATAGTGTCCTTAATGCTATTTCCCGTCGGAAACCATCGGCGTTACATATGTCCATCCATCTTAGTGACCCGACCTGGTGGAACTCATTGCCACTTTGTTTCTGACTGTATTGTCGAAGTGAATAGAAAATCTCTGCTCGAATTAAACGTTCCCAGTCATCGAGGCTTTTTAAGGGCAGCTTTGAGGTGACAGCGATAAACTTGGATATATCTGGTCTTATTCTTTGATACAATATATCAAAGGTGAGTGATTTTTTTACAGATTCAATAACTTCCTGCTGAAGACTATCCTGCGGTAACATGAGCCAGCTTCCTTTATAAAATTTTATCGGCTTTCATTCCTCTATAACGTGACAGAGAATCAAAGTCAACAAGCATTTACCTACTGGATTTTTCTTTGTATATGATTCCCCTACTAAAAGGGGCTAAATTTCGTAATATAATAGACTGCATAAGTAGACTCGACCTGGACCTTCCAGACCTATGTAAGTCCAGACCATATGTCCGCTCCTGGCACAGAGCTGCCTATCAGATTGGATTTGGCTCTGTGCCGTAGCCGTGTCCGGTCAACTCGCGACTAATACACCTAAATTAGCGGCTGTAGGGTTACTCGTCGTCGTTTTCGAAACGGTATTTTTTAAACCGGATGACCTCAATACCAAGCCAGTCATTAACCTCCTTAATGCGCTCCTGGTGCGGTGTCAGTTCGTTGCGCACAAAGACCTTTGCCGCTTTCTCTACGTCGCCAGTTGACCCGACGTTTTCCGGCTTACCCCCCATCAGCTGATAGTGGATACGGTGGGCGTCCATCAGGTCAGCCGCGCTGACTTTCTTGATGCTAAAGAAATCGTCTTTGGTAGCCACTTCACTAAGCGGCACGATTTTAATCCCGTCGGGCTTTCCGTTCGGTGCATAGAAAAACAGGTTCTTAAAATTACCCAATCCCTTTGAGTTACTCATGGTCTCG
Organism: Serratia sp. (in: enterobacteria); assembly: GCF_046715635.1. Lineage (GTDB taxonomy): Bacteria > Pseudomonadota > Gammaproteobacteria > Enterobacterales > Enterobacteriaceae > Chania. The sequence goes on along the minus strand of NZ_JBKJYW010000510.1, from coordinate 8,082 downwards.
TACAGCGCTTCCACGTCGGTAGTGCCCTTGGCCGCATCAGTGGCCTATATGATGCAATCAGTATGCGCAACAGCGGGTGCGTACTCTAGGTACTGACTTAAATGCTGCGTTTAATGTAAATCGGTTAGCGGTTAGCCGAAAGGTTTCAGTACCAGTGACGGCTCGCCAATGCCCTGTGCGGGCTAGGATGCGGTGTTTTTGAACTCGTAAGTTAGGTCAACTAAGCAATAAATATTATGCATTAATGATTGCAAGTTTAATTATTTAATCAATAACGAAGTTATATTACACTAATTTTATTTAATTAATTGTTTTTAATGGGATTTGACCAATTGTGTATGGGTGGCGAGTTTTAGTGTATGGACATAATTATTAATATATAGTAATACTGATATTAATAAGGGGCCTGACAGGAGTTAGGGGAGATGACAGCAAGGGACGATATAAAAAATAACAGATTAATCTATACCGAGCATCTCGGTTGGATTGATCTATGGCATGCTATGGGGGATGATGCCAGGGCGCTATGGGGGCAGTTACTTAGTGAGCCAGCTAATCCCTTACTAAAGGGGTATTTTTTGGTTAACTACTCCCAAGCTATGGGGAAAACATATGCTGGAGTAAGTGTTCGCTCTGGTGTGCGTGCACAATGGAAAGTAAAGAAAGGGTTGTCGATAGAAACTAAACGATCCATCGCTCTTTCCATGATGTTTTACGTTTCGCTAAAATTTGAAGGGCTGCAATCGAACGCTTTGTTTTCACGCTTAACGGACAGCGGTTATAGCTGTGAAGATCTGGTATCAAACCTTTTGGGTTTTTACTCAGTGGTTCTTCCTCGTAACTACATGGCACTCATTCGACCAAAGTCAAAGGAATACGCACAGATGATATGGGACTATTATGGTCCTGTTGGGCGGTATAAAAACAATGAGCTAAAGGCGATTATCTTTCCTGACCCGGAGCGGTTTCCCAACAACGCTTATCCATATAAAAAGAGGCTTCCATCCTATCTGTCTTCTATCAAACCATTCTCTTCATATGAGAATGATCTTGTAATAAACACGATTGATGCCAACGTTTTTTTAGGGATGGGACTTAAATGAAAACAATGCTGATTTTTATCATTACGGTATTATCTGTTGTTTTTTATTTTGGGTGGTTGCTCACTATGCCTCAAGTTACATACACTGAGAAAGATTTTTTTAAGTATTATCTTCTGACGCACAAAGAGGTCAGGGATGCACCTAGGTTATCGAAAAACTATTATTTTGAGTATGGCCCTAGTGATCTAACAGAACCAAATCGCAGTTCAATGTATGTTTGTGGACTGAGTAATGTTGACGAAGGTTACCAACGGTTAGTCTCATATGTCAATAAGACAGGAATACCTTTCGAGCCACAATATAAGTTTGGAGAACCGCTTCCTAAGAATGGCGATGAATATTTCACTCTCGAAAAGAGACATCTTGGAAGTAGTGAGCCATGCTTAATATTGACGTTTACTGAGTACGATAATTAAGTCGTAACTCTGTGTAATTAGAATTGCTTGAGCAGTTGTCAATGATGCAATATTCACTTTAAGGAAACCAATATGGCAAATCTGATTTATTTATCAGCAAAAGGACGTACGCAGGGTTTGATTTCTGCTGGATGCTCGACATATGCCTCGATAGGGAATAGGTATCAAGTCGGCCATGAAGATGAAATCCCTATCTTTTCATTTGATCATGACCTTACACGCGAACAGCATGTAAACCATCAGCCTATCGATTTTGTCAAAGCGATTGATAAGTCATCACCTCTGTTTGGTATCGCAATAACCAACAATGAGTTGCTGACGCTTCGTTTTGATTTTTATCGAACAGCGGCTGATGGCACTTTAGAATTGTATTACTCCATAGAAATCACGGGTGCGACAATCGTTGGTTTTTCTAGCCATTATCCTAATTCGCTAACCCATAATGATGCTCAACCCTATGAGTCGGTGTCGGTAAAGTATCAAAGTGTTACCTGGAAGCATCATGCAGCAGGAACCTCAGGCTATAGCATCTGGGCAGACAATGTCTATTGAGGGAATCTTCTGAACCATGACTCGATCAGTTTGCGAAAGTGGCATGATGATGACAGTGAAGCCAGAGGTGCTGGCCTGCGGTGCAGGCTGAGTGATTCGCCAGACAAAGGGGCATTGGCTTCGGCGATCGTCCCCTCACTCTAACCTTCAGCCAAAGGCTTGCTGTGCCACCATTAGCGTATTGTCCGCCAGTGTGGATTTTACCGTTTAGGGGAGTGTAATCGATAGCGAATAAAATGAACGCCGTCATATTCAATGTCACCATCAAACTGAAATCCCAGACGAAATATTGCTTTAATTTTCAATCGTGTTGGGGGCTGCAGGATGGTGATTGACTTGAGCCCTAGCTCATTGAAAGCATAAGCTAAAATTTTGTCATAGATTTTTTTCCCGAGCCCCCAATAGTCAGGGTGGAGCACTAAAGCCAAGTCAGCATCTCCGTTTTCGTATTGCAAGCCTCCCCAGCCGACAAACTTGCCACTTACTGTAAAAGCCCAGGGCCCATAGCCGTATTCATCCCATTGAGATTCTTTGCTTGTTACCCATTCCAGACATTCAGCATCGTCGAAGCTCGAATCTCCCAAGGGCATTTGGCGTAACACTAATGGGTTGGTGTTTAGGGCAATAATTTCGTCTCTATCGATATCACTAAGGCGTTTAAATACAATATCCATCACTAACTCTTTGTATAGGTAGTAGAAACTAGGGTGCGCTGGTGAGCAACAGTGCATGAAATGATACCAATAAAGCTGCGCTATTGCGGCCAATTTAAGCACCATAAACCCCAGGATCACTAAGAGAGAATATTATGGATGATATTCAGCGTTGTTGCCCTAGTATAGGGAAAACCTGGTTACTGGGCGCTATGCTGCTGGTGGGGAGTTTTACCGCCCCGGTACAAGCAACGACTGCCTTTTGCAACGCTGAGTGATTCGCCAGAAAAGGGTGGGGTAGTGGCTGCAGCGCGTCCCCTCACCCTAGCCCTCTCCCAAAGGGAGAGGGAACTGGCCGTGCTACCAATGGGCCTCTTTACCGGATTAAAACACTGCATAACTTTCCTTGGTGAATAAGCCACAGATTCAGATTGATGACAAAGTGACAATGCTGCAGAATTTGTAGAAATCAAACTGTGTCAATCCTTGCTAACCCTTTGATTATCCGAACGGGCGCAGCAGCGCCCCTACGTGGTAAGCCCGGTGACGGTTTGTCAGCAGACTCAGATTGCTTCCTATACCGGATTGCAGCCCCGTATCAGTTCTCTTTGTGAGTAAGCTACAAGATTGCCTCCTATATCTGACCACGGTCTCTGGTTCCGCTCCCTCGCCCTGCGGGAGAGGGTTGGGGTGAGGGGGATCTCGATTGCCTGACCGACAATCCGGTATCTCTCCCCCGTAGGTACTTTTGCTCCGCCCAATCTGACTCTGCGAAAACAATCGATCCTTCCCTAGCGTAAATCCCATTCTCGTTTAAGCTTTGTGTAAATTTTTGCGGCTTTTTGTATAGAATTTTGGTTTCAATAACGTTAATTATTGGTGCTTTCCAGCCGTTAAAACCGATCTTAACGGAGCTAAGGGAATCGTTGGGTTGTGTGCCGTGCTTGGCATATTGATGGTTGGATTTTGGGGCTTTGACGTCGTCATGAAATATTTCATTCTGATTTTATTTATTTTATGTGTAGTTTACATTCATTATCGTGGCCGTGTTCGCTATCCTTTTTGGCGACAGCTTTCCGACCATTCCACCTTTACCGCACCGCTGAACGTGTTTATGTACCTGTTTTCACGGGTGCCGACTACGCCTTACCTGCAACCGGAGCAGTTCCCCGATCTTATTACGCTGCGTGACAACTGGCAGACCGTTCGTGAGGAAGGGCAAAAGCTGATGGCGATCCAGCAAATCAAGGCGTCGGACAAGTTCAACGATGCCGGATTCAACTCCTTCTTCAAAACCGGATGGAAGCGCTTTTACCTGAAGTGGTATGAGGATAACCATCCTTCGGCAATGGCGTTATGCCCGCAAACCACCGCACTGTTACGCAGCCTGCCTTCCGTGAAGGCCGCAATGTTTGCCGAATTACCCCATGGCAGCCGCTTGCCGCGCCACCGAGATCCTTATGCCGGTTCGTTGCGCTATCACCTGGGGCTGATCACCCCGAATGATGACCGCTGCTTTATCGAAGTGGATGGTGAACGTTACAGTTGGCGCGATGGTGAAGGGGTGATGTTCGATGAAACCTATTTGCACTATGCCGAAAACCAGAGCGGGGAGAACCGCCTGATCCTGTTTTGCGACATTGAGCGGCCGATGCGTTACCGTTGGGCGCAGGCGGTGAATCACTGGCTGGGGCGTAACTTGATGAGTGCCGCCACGGCACCGAATGAAGAGGGCGATCGTACCGGCGGCGTCAATCGGCTGTTCAAATATATCTATGCCGTGCGTAAGGTTGGCAAGCGATTAAAAGCCTGGAACAAGACGGGGTATTACCTGATTAAATGGTTGCTGTTTGGCGGGATTGCTGGATTGATTTTCTTTGCGCTTTAAATAGACCGGGGCGCAATCACTGCGCCCCGGTGATGTTTTGTAACCTTCCGCTATCAGGCGAATATCGTCATCATATAAGCGGCAAACAGCGCCAGGTGCGCGGTGCCGTTCAGCACGTTGGTTCTGCCGGTAGAAAACGAGATATGGCACAGCACCAACACGGTCAGCATTACCACCATATGCGGTGCCTGCAGGCCGAAGATCAGCGTCTGCCCGGTCAGGGTGGCAATAATCGTTACCGCTGGCACCGTCAGTGAAATGGTCGCCAGCACCGAGCCGAAGAACAGGTTCATGGCGCGCTGCACCTGATTGTTCAACACCGCGCGCAGAGCACCCAACCCTTCCGGGGACAGGATCAGCAACGCAACCAGGAAACCGGTGAACTGGGTTGGCGCGTTCAGCTTGGTGAGCAAGCCTTCAAGTGGGTTGGCGTTGAATTTGGTGACGGCAATTACCGCGACCAGATGCACGATCAACCAGGCGGCATGCCACAGGCTGCTGTGTGATGAGGGTTTGCCGTGGTGCGGGTCGCCATCGTCATCTTCGTGTTCATAAACAAACAGGCTCTGGTGGGTTTTGGTCTGGATCAGCAGGAATACGCCGTACATCGCCGCTGAGATGGCCGCAACCAGCAGTGACTGGCCCACGCTGAAGTTGCCCCCAGGCAAGGCGCTTGGCAACACCAGCACGATCACCGCCAGCGGCAAAATTGCCATCAGGTACTGTTTGATACCGCCAAGGTTAACGTACTGGGTAGCAAACTTGCGCCCGCCGAGCAGCAGGGCAACCCCAACCAGTCCGGCAGTCACAATCATGATGATTGAATACAGTGTGTCACGCATCAGGGCCGGGGCCGCGTCGCCGGTTGCCATCAGGGCCGAAATAAGGCTCACTTCCAGGATCACTACCGACAGGCTGAGGATCAACGAGCCGTAGGGTTCACCCAGGCGGTGGGCCAGTACGTCGGCATGGCGTACCACGCTGAAAGCACTGCTGAGGATACCTACCAGGGCAATAATGTTGATGGCCACGATCAGTGGGAAACTGCTGGTACCGCTCCACAGGTTGAGCACAACCAACGCGGCGATAGGGAAAATCAGGGAATACTCTGTGTGGCGAGATTTTGATCGGCCAGGATCGTTGTGCGACTTCATTACGGTACATCTCCTTCTCAAACTGCGTGGCCTGTCATCGCTGTTCACCTGCAGTAAGGGTCAGCGTATCCAGAAAGTTGTTAATAATAATAGGATACACTCTGCGTATGACGCCGAGTAATAATGTGATGTTGTGTCTAGTTTTTTGAAAGCAAAACTTTGCTTTATGTGACAAGAGTAGCAAAAAAACCGCATCGGATGCGGTTTTATTTACTTACTTTTACGTAAAAATCCAGACATTCCTTGTTAAACGCCTATAAATGGGTTTTAACCGGCGTTTTTCACGCAAAATAAGGCAGATAATGGCAATCAGGAGTCAATGTTATCCATGATATCGTGCCTTTTCTGGTGGTAACCCTCTTCATTTAACCCTTCACGCCAGTAAGGCACGGCATAAAGCTGATTACGGTCACATTGCCGCTCACGGCGCAGATAACGGCGCAGTTCGACCACCAGGCGATCCTCACCAGCTAGCCAGAACTGGGTACCGCTTTGCGGCAGTGGCAAGGCGCAGAATTGCGTGATGAGATCGGCCGTTTTCTCCGTACCGCCAATGATCCAGCTTAGTTCAACACCGGCAGGTTTTTGCAGATCGATAACGTCCGCAGGGGTATCGACACGGATAAAGGCGTGGCCTTCGCTATGTGCTGGCAAGTTTTCCAGCAGTGCAGCGATGGCCGGTAACGAAGAAGGATCGCCAGCCAGGCAGTAAAAGTCGGCCTCTGGCAGCATTGGCTTGGGGCCGCCAGGGTTGCTGATACCAATTTTATCCCCCGGCTTGGCCTGACGCGCAAAGTTTACCGCTGGCCCGCTGTGGTCGTGCAGGGCAAACTCAATATCAATCTCACCCTGTTGCGGACGGACGGCACGAATAGAGTAGGTGCGAACAAGCGGGCGTACCGCGTCGGCGGCCCATACCGGGCCCTTATCGGTGAGCGTGGGCAGGTCTGGCTGCGTTTGCCCAGCGAGCGGCAAGAATACCTTGATATGTGCGGCGGCGGCTTCGGCCGGGTAATAACGCAGATCGGGCGCGCTGAAGGTGATGCGCCGCAGATGCGGTGTGATGTCGCGTAAACGGGCAACTTCGATCAAATAGGGGGCGCGGTTGCGTGGGGTTTCGATTGTCACGGGACTCTCCTTTATCATTCTGCGGGGCAGTATATCATGCCATCTGATAATGAGAATCGTTTGCTGGCTGGCATGGCACATCAGGTCAAGCGGCGCCATCCGCTCGGATTGTATTTTTTTGCGGTTAAAATGCCGCTCTCTGTTAACAAAACGCAGGTGAAGGGTAAAGTTTTACAGCTAGTAATATTATTGCTGCTGAGTACAAATACTTTTTCACATTAAATATGCTTGGAAACTTGATTAGGCTATCAGAAAAGAATATGGTCATAAATGCATCGGGGCGGTGGAAATAAACACGCCCCCACATCCAAAAAAGAAATTGCATACACAGTGGCGAAGGGTTTAGGGCAATCCTATTCCCAGGAGGTTGTATTAGGTGTTAACTCGAGATTTTCTGCAAAAAGCAGACTGCAAAACGGCATTCGGCACGATCGAAGAGTCGCTGTTGCTGACACCGGAACAGCGCTCGGCCTCACTGACATGTACGCTCTCCCGGCGGCCGGACAATAGCCCAGTATGGGTTTTTGGCTATGGTTCACTGATGTGGAACCCGGTATTTGAATCTGAAGAGGTGCGCCCGGCGACGCTCCAAGGTTGGCACCGGGCATTTTGCCTGCGTTTGACCGCCGGGCGGGGCACGCTGCATCAGCCAGGGCGCATGCTGGCTCTGCAGGAAGGGGGGCAAACCACCGGTCTGGCCTTCCGCCTGCCGGAAGATAAACTGCGCGAAGAGCTGGAATTGCTGTGGAAGCGCGAGATGATCACCGGTTGCTATCTGCCAGCCTGGTGTGACCTGACGCTGGACGACGGCAGCGTAGTGACCGCCCTGGTGTTTGTCATGAACCCGCAGCATCCGTTATTTGAAGCGGATACCAGCCATCAGGTGATCGCCCCGCTGATCGCCAGCGCCAGCGGCCCGTTGGGCACCAATGCGCAGTATCTGTTTGCCCTGGACAACGAGCTGAAAAATCATGGCATGAAGGATGACTGCATTGGCGATCTGGTGGGTTATGTCCGTCAGTGGCTGCAACAGAACACCTCAGGGCCAATAGGTGGCGAAGCCACGGCCTGACCTCCAGTTACCGTTGGGGGGGGGGTTAAGCCGCCCCCAAAAGTTAAAAAAAAACACCCGGTGTTTTTTAATATACCAATAGGTAAAAAAATATTAAATGAAAATTTTTTTTAAAT
>NZ_JBKJYW010000509.1:0-12021 GCF_046715635.1 Serratia sp. (in: enterobacteria) | reverse complement strand
CATTTTGCCGACATCCGTGAATTGCACTAAGGAGCACCAGCGTGGCTAAATTTACTCAACATACCGGCTTAGTGGTGCCTTTGGACGCGGCCAACGTCGATACCGACGCCATTATCCCGAAGCAGTTTCTGCAGAAAGTCACCCGCACCGGGTTCGGCCAGCACCTGTTCAACGACTGGCGCTTCCTGGACGATGCGGGTCAGCAACCAAATCCTGAGTTTGTGCTGAACTTTCCGCGCTATAAAGGGGCCAGCATCCTGTTAGCCCGGGAAAACTTTGGCTGTGGCTCATCCCGTGAGCACGCACCTTGGGCACTGACCGATTACGGCTTCAAAGTGGTGATTGCACCAAGCTTTGCGGATATCTTCTACGGCAACTCGTTCAACAACCAACTGCTGCCAGTCACGCTGAGCGAGCAGGATGTGGATACGCTGTTTAAGTGGGTGGCAGAACACGAAGGCACGGAGTTTGTGGTCGATCTGGAAAACCAGACGGTGAATGCCGGGGGTAAGAGCTACCCGTTTGAGATCGACAGCTTCCGCCGCCACTGCATGATTAACGGTTTGGACAGCATTGGCCTGACGTTGCAGCACGAAGCGGAGATATCCCGCTACGAGGCGCAGCAACCCGCCTTCCTGAAGTAAGCTTCAGCCTCACCCGCCGCCCGGCGGGTGAGGATTTCATCAAAATCTTACCCTATGGATTAAGACGACGGGTATCACCAATAACCCAACCACTTCCACCACACTCCCCCGATCAATGCCCAGATCAGCAGGTTGACTACGCTCATGATAAAACCGGTTTTCCACCATTCCCCCAGAGTGGCATAGCCCGATCCAAAGATAATTGGCGCGGTGCCGGTGGCATAATGGGTTAATGACATCATCAGTGAAGAAGAAAAAGCCAGGATCAGGCCAAGCAGTGCCGGTGGCGCGCCAAGAGCAATACCTGCGGCAAAGAACGCGGCGAACATGGCGGTCACGTGCGCGGTGGTACTGGCAAAGAAGTAATGCGAATAGAGATAGACAAGAGTTAACAGAATCGTCCCTCCGACCCAGCTCATCCCCATATGATCGATACCCGACCCCACCGTTTGTGACAACCAGCCAATCAGACCCAGTTTGCCAAGGTAGGTCGCCATCATCACCAAGGCGGCAAACCAGACCACGGTATCCCAGGCCCCTTTGTGCTTCAGCACGTCTTCCCAGCTCAGTACGCCGGTTGCCAGCAGGATCGCCAGGCCGATCACCGCAGCCGTCGTCGGGTTAACTGCCAGTGCGGGGCCAAAAATCATCGCCGGAACCCCGGCCCACAGCACCAGCAACAGGGCAAATACGCCCAGCGTGATTTTCTCTGGCAGAGTTATCCGCCCCAGCGCTTGCAGCTTACCTTGAGCAAACAGTGGTGCATCCGGGGTACTTTTGATTTCCGGCGGATACAGTAAATAAACTACCAGCGGCATGACGATCAGCGAACAGATTGCCGGTACCAACGCCGCTATCGCCCACATTCCCCAGGTCAATTCAAACTCGGAACCGGCACCTTTGGCGATCAGATTGACAATCAGCGGGTTAGGCGCGGTAGCGGTGATAAACATCGCCGAGGTGATCGGGTTGATGTTGTAGTTCACCAGCGAGAGATAGCGGCCAATCTTGCCGGAGGTATTCAGCTCGGGCTTGGAGACAAAGATGTCCGCTATCGATTTCATTATCGGGTGGATGATCCCGCCGCCACGGGCGGTATTGCTCGGCGTCACCGGGGCCAGCACGGTTTCTGCCAGGGTTAACGCATAGGCAATCCCCAGCGTTTTTTTGCCAAACAGCGATATAAAGTAGTAGACAATGCGCGATCCCAGGCCGGTTTTATTCAGGCTCAGGGAGATCATGATCGAGAAGCCGATCAGCCAGATAAGCTGATTAGAGAAACCGCTCAGCGCATCGTCCAATGCCGCTCCAGGCTTGCCTGGGTTGGTCACGCCGGTCAGGGCTACCAGTGCAATAGCGATGATAGAAACGGCACCGATAGGCATCGCCTTACCAATAATGGCAATGATGGTCCCAATAAACAGTGCCAGCAAATGCCAGGCATTCGGTGCCACCCCTTCGGGAACAGGGACCACAAACCAGATCAACAAAGCGACTATAACGGCACAAAGGGAGGGAACAGGTTTGAGCGGCGTTAGTTTATCCATAACATACCCACTTTTATCAACGGGATCGGCATCTTGACAGCAAGATGAATAAGAGCGTGAAGCTCACGCTCTGAGTCCGTTTATCTTAGTGAGAATAAAGCGGTTTTCTCAATGACATGTATCAACTAACAGAGCGTTACAGTTCACACTTCGCGAACTTTGGCACACATCCACAGTGCCAGGATGGCAAGCAGAGTAATCAGGTAGTAAACCGCATAATGCCCAAAGTTTTCCACCAGCGCGCCCTGCAGTACACCGGCCAGGATCACCCCGGTCGAAATGCTGTTGGTAAACATGGTGGTCGCCGCTCCGGGCCGCCCCGGCATCAGATCCTGAAAATAGAGCATGCCGATCCCGGCAATAATGCCGATAAACACCGCGTTGAACAGCTGCAACACCATCAACGCCAGCTGGAACTTGAACAGCACCAACCCGGCATAAAACAGCACGCCCGCCGCCACCGCAAACAGCATCATGTTGCGTTTGCCAAAGCGTTTGACGTAATAACCCGCCAACAGCATAGCCGGGATTTCCAGCCCGGCGGCGGTGCCCATCAGCCAACCTGCCAGCCGTTCCGGCAAGCCCAAATCGGCGGTGATGTACAGCGGCATATCGATGATATACATGGTGTTACAGGTCCACATCAGCATCGAAGCCACAAACAGCAGGCGCACATCGGGATCGCGCCAGGCGCTGATTGGCGCGATAGGCGGAGAATCTACGCTGATCTCAACGTTGGCACGGGGCACCGAAGGCAATATCAGCCACACCAGCAGTACGCTGACGGCAAAAATCACCGCCGCAATCATAAACATCACGGTAAAACCGTAGTTCAGCGCCAACATAAACGACAGTGGTGGGCCGATCACCCAGGCCAATGAAAGCTGGGCACGCATCACCGAACTGAACATCACCACTTCACGTGCCGAGCTGTCCGCATATTCACGCGCCAGGGCAAAAATCTGCGGCATGGCAGTATTGGCAACCGCGGCCAGCAGTACACCAGCGGTGATCAATGTCAGATAATCACGGTTGAACGCAAACAGCAGGCTGTTGCCCACCGCCATCGCACAGCACACCAGGATCAGCTTGCGCCGATCGCCACGGGTATCCGAACGCTTGGCCAACAGGAAGCTGACGATAATCCCGGCGATGGCATTCACGGTATAGAACATGCCTACCCATAGCGGGCGCACCTTTACCTCGGTGGTCAAAAAGAGGCTCAGCGTGGGGGCTTGCAGCGCGCCGGCAATGCCGGTCAGGAAGGCAATCAGCAGGAAAGCGGTAAAAACGGGATTAAAGCGGCGCGGCAACCAACGTCTGAAACTCATGGCGATATCCCTGACCAGAAACAAAGAAGGCTATGCTACAGAAGGAAAATTGCTGAAGGAAGCCAAGGCGGCAGATAAAAATGCCAGTGGGTTACCCCACTGGCTGGTGAAAAGCACCATTACTCAGAAACACTTTTGCGGTGAACGTCAGATACGCTCACGGTACTGCTTGTCACTCAACGTGGCGATGTCCCACTGGGTCAAGTGGGCCAACATCTCCAGCCGCGCCTGTTCAGGTACCACCTGCAGCCAATCGGCCTGCTGGCGGCGGATCGCGGTGAAATAACGCTGATAAAACTGTTTGGCTAACAGAACCGTCATTGGTTATCCCTCCGCTGTTTCAACTGCCATCATTATCGGCGTAATATAGGGAAAGATAAATTGACGACTTGATGCCAGAGAGTTCCTCTTTTATGTCCACCTCACGCCTGCAACAACAGTTCATACGCCTGTGGCAACGCTGCCACGGCCAAACTACCGAAACTACGCTGCAAGAGTTGGCAGAGGTGCTCAGTTGTTCCCGTCGCCACGTTCGCTCACTGCTGGGAGCCATGCAGCAAGAGGGTTGGCTGAGCTGGCAGGCCGAGTCCGGCCGGGGTAAACGTTCGCAGCTCAGCTTTCACTACACCGGATTGGCACTGCAGCAACAGCGCGCCGAAGAACTGCTGGAACAGGATCGCATCGATCAATTAGTACAGTTGGTCGGCGATAAAGACGTCGTGCGTCAAATGCTGCTTTCCCAGTTGGGGCGCAGCTTCCGCCAGGGGAAACATATCCTGCGCGTGCTCTACTATCGTCAGCTTTACAACCTGTTGCCCGGTTCTGCACTGCGCCGTTCAGAAACCCACCTGGCACGACAGATTTTTAACGGCCTGACGCGGGTAAACGAGGAAAACGGGGAACTGGATCCCGATCTTTCGCATCATTGGCAAACGATCACCCCTTTGCACTGGCGCTTTTATCTACGCCCGGCGATCCATTTTCACCATGGCCGCGAGTTGGAAATGGAAGATGTGATCCATTCGCTCAACCGCCTGATCCCACAGCCGCTATTTTCACATATCGACAGGATCGACTCGCCTACGCCTTATGTCATCGATGTGCATCTGCACACGCCGGACTACTGGCTGCCCTGGCTGCTGAGCAGCGTGCATGCCATGATCCTGCCGCGCGAATGGCAGAGCCTGCCGGACTTTGCACGCCATCCCATCGGCACTGGCCCCTATCGCGTGATACACAACAACCAAAGCCAGATGAAAATCCACGCCTTTGACGACTACTTTGGCTATCGCGCCCTGATCGATGAGGTCAACATTTGGGTATTACCGGAAAGCACCGAAGAGCAGGCACACTCCGGCGTCCAGTTGCAGGGGGATGATACCGGTAGGAACGAGCTGGAAAGCCGCCTGGAAGAAGGCTGTTATTTTCTGCTGTTCGACCAGCGTTCAGCACTGGCAGCCGATCCGCAGATCCGCAGTTGGCTATGTGAGTTGATTAACCCGATCGCGCTGCTTAGCCATGCAGGACCACTCTACCAGCGTTACTGGGCACCGGCCTATGGCATCCTCCCGCGCTGGTTGCATAACCGGGTGCTGGGGCAGCAACCCAAGCCTGCTGGTTTGACCGAAGTCACCCTGACCTTCTTCAACGAACACTCCGAGTTCCACGCGATCAAACAGGCCATCGCCTCTCTGCTGGCTGAGCAGGGGATCAAGCTCAATGTGCAGGTCGTAGATTACCAATCCTGGCATAAGGGCAAGGCGCAAAGCGATCTGTGGTTAGGCAGCGCCAACTTCACCTTGCCGCTGGAGTTTTCGCTGTTTGCCACGCTGTATGAACTGCCGTTGATCCAACACTGCCTGACGGAGGATATCGCACAGGATGCCGCTCTGTGGCGGGAAAATCGCTTGCCGATGGCCGAGTTTTGCCAGCGCCTGGTCAGCAGCCATCAGTTGCATCCATTATTCCATCACTGGCTGCAACTGCATGGCCAACGCAGTATGCGTGGGGTACGAATGAATACTCTCGGCTGGTTCGATTTTAAATCCGCCTGGTTTGCGCCGCCGGAAGCATAATCGCCTTTCACCCGCGCCGCTAAGCCTCTACAATAGCGCCGACTCAACGGGGTGCGGAGAGCCAGCCAATTTTGGCCAACGGTTTTCCGCTGAGAGCACACCCGTCGAACCTGATCCGGTCAATACCGGCGGAGGGATTTGAGCATGGCGCGTTAACCTTCGTTAACCCAGCCCTCAGATACCTTTGCCCCCTTTACTATTAGGAGTGCAAAGTGGTCAAAAAAACCCTGCCTTGTTTATTACTGTTAGCGGCGATGCCCGTTCTGGCCAAGCCAACGCTGACGGTCTACACCTATGACTCTTTCGCTGCCGACTGGGGCCCAGGCCCGGCGGTAAAAAAAGCTTTTGAGGCCGAATGTGATTGCGAGTTGAAATTCGTGGCGCTGGAAGACGGCGTCTCGTTACTCAACCGCCTGAGAATGGAAGGCAAGAACAGCGCCGCCGACGTGGTTTTGGGCTTGGACAACAACCTGCTGCAAGCCGCGCAGCAAACCGATCTGTTCACCGCCAGCCAGGTAGACACCAGCAAGCTCACGGTTCCCGGTGGCTGGCACAACCAGACCTTCGTTCCCTACGACTATGGCTACTTTGCCTTCGTCTACAACAAAGACAAGCTGAAAAACCCGCCGACCAGCCTGAAAGAGTTGGTAAGCAGCGATCGTCCCCTGAAGATCATCTATCAGGATCCGCGCACCAGCACACCGGGCCTCGGCCTGCTGCTATGGATGCAGAAAGTGTATGGCGACGAGGCACCGCTTGCCTGGCAACAGTTGGCAAAGAAAACGGTCACCGTCACCAAAGGCTGGAGTGAAGCCTACGGCCTGTTCCTGAAAGGGGAAGGCGATATGGTACTGAGCTATACCACCTCCCCCGCCTACCATCTGATCGAAGAGAAAAAAGACAGCTATGCGGCGACCAATTTCAGTGAGGGCCATTACCTGCAAATCGAAGTTGCTGGCAAGCTAAAGGCCAGCAAACAGCCAGAACTGGCTGAGCGCTTCATGCAGTTTATGGTTACCCCGGCCTTCCAAAACACCATTCCAACCGGCAACTGGATGTACCCGGTGATCAAGACTCAGCTGCCTGCCGGTTTCGAACAAATGACCGTGCCGCAAACGGCGTTGCAATTTAGCGCCGAGGAAGTGGCCCAACAGCGTGGTAACTGGATCAAAGCATGGCAAACCGCCGTCAGCCACTGATCCCCCGCTGGTTATGGCCGGGGCTGATGGCCGCTGGCCTGATCCTGCTGATCGCGTTGGCGGCCATGGGCTCGCTGTGGCGGCATGCGCCTGAAAGCGATTGGCGTAGCCTGTGGCAAGACAGCTACCTGTGGCACGTGGTGCGCTTTACCTTTTGGCAGGCGTTGCTCTCCGCCATAATCTCGGTGGTGCCTGCCATCTGGCTGGCCAGGGCGCTGTACCGAAGACGTTTCCCTGGCCGCAACCTGCTGCTGCGTCTGTGCGCCATGACGCTGGTGCTGCCGGTGCTGGTGGCAGTATTTGGCATGCTGAGCGTCTACGGCAGGCAAGGCTGGCTGGCAACGCTGTGTGGATGGCTGGGCGTGAACTACAGTTTTTCGCCTTATGGCCTGCAAGGCATTCTGCTGGCGCATCTTTTCTTTAATATGCCGCTGGCCACCCGCCTGCTGCTACAGGCGCTGGAGAACATTCCCACCGAGCAGCGTCAACTGGCCGCACAGTTGGGGATGAACGGCTGGCAACAGTTCCGCTTTGTGGAATGGCCTGCGTTACGCCGCCAGATCCTACCCAGCGGCGCACTGGTGTTTATGCTGTGTTTTGCCAGCTTCGCCACCGTGCTGTCGTTGGGCGGCGGGCCGCAGGCCACCACCATAGAGCTGGCGATCTATCAGGCCTTGAGTTACGACTACGATCTCAGCCGCGCTGCGCTGCTGGCGCTGATCCAACTGGCTTGCTGCCTGGGGCTGGTGGTGCTCAGCCAGCGTTTAAGCCAGGCTCTGCCGGTTGGCCATACCCACGCCCAGCGCTGGCGCGATCCGCAGGACAGCCTAGGGCGGCGCATTAGCGATACGCTATTCATTGCCGCAGCGCTACTGTTACTACTGCCGCCATTGTTGGCGGTGATCATCGACGGTGCCAACCAAACGCTGGTCAGCGTGCTGCAACAGCCAATCCTCTGGCAGGCCCTGTTCACCTCGCTGCGCATCGCACTCGGGGCGGGTATTTTGTGCATAGTATTGACCATGATGCTGCTGTGGAGCAGCCGTGAACTTAAGCTGCGGCAACGGGCCGCATGGGGCCAAACGCTCGAACTGAGCGGCATGGTGATCCTGGCGATGCCGGGCATTGTGCTGGCTACCGGTTTCTTCCTGTTGCTGAGCGATACTACTGGGCTGCCGCAATCGCCTTATGCGCTGGTGATCCTCACCAATGCGTTGATGGCGGTGCCCTACGCGCTGAAAGTGCTGGAAAACCCGATGCGCGATCTGGCCGAGCGTTATAATCCGCTATGCTTGTCGCTGGATATCCACGGCTGGCAGCGGCTGCGCTGGATCGAACTGAAAGCGTTGCAACGCCCGCTGGCGCAGGCTTTGGCCTTTGCCTGCGTGCTGTCGATTGGCGATTTCGGCGTAGTGGCGCTGTTCGGCAACGAACAGTTCCGTACCCTGCCTTTTTATCTCTATCAGCAGATTGGCGCATATCGCAGCAACGACGGGGCCGTGACCGCCCTGCTGCTGCTGCTGCTCTGTTTCCTGCTGTTTACCCTGATTGAACGTTTACCGGGCCGCCATGCTGACGCTTGAAAAACTGACCTATCTGTACGAACACTTGCCGATGCGTTTTGACCTGCGTATTCAGCCGGGAGAACACGTCGCGGTACTGGGCCCTAGTGGTGCAGGCAAAAGTACCTTGCTCAGCCTGATCGCCGGTTTCCTGCCAGCGGCCAGCGGTAAACTGTGGCTGAACGGTAGCGATCATACCGCTTCGCCGCCAGCCAAGCGCCCGGTGTCGATGCTGTTTCAGGAAAACAACCTGTTTGCCCACCTGACGGTCAGGCAAAATATCGGTCTGGGGCTGGATCCTGGCCTGCGCCTAACCGCCGCACAGCAGGAACAGCTGGCACAGATTGCCCAACAGGTCGGATTGGAGGGGCATCTGCAGCGCCTACCGTCACAGCTTTCCGGCGGGCAGAGGCAGCGGGCCGCCTTGGCGCGTTGCCTGATCCGCCAGCAGCCGATTCTGCTGCTCGACGAGCCTTTCTCTGCACTCGATCCGGCACTGCGCAGTGAGATGCTGCAACTGCTGCAAAACGTGTGCGACCAGCGCCAACTCACACTGCTGATGGTTTCACACAATCTTGAGGATGCCGCCCGCATCGCGCCGCGTACCTTGCTGGTAGTGGATGGCCGGATTTATTACGACGGCCCGACCCAGGCGTTGGTCAGCGGCAGCGCACCGGAGGCCAAGGTGCTGGGTATTGCGGTTAAACCGTGATCTACCACGCGTTTTTTATGCTGAACCAATAAACCTGTTGTGCGAATTTTGCACCTGTGGTTTTATAAAATTCTGTTTTTTACTACTGATGATAAGGCTCCCTGTGATTACATCCTCGCTGACCTCGACCCTACTAACAACCGCGCTACCAGCCGCGGTGGTCGTCGTGCGTGTGGTGGTGGTCGTCGGCAACGCGCCGTAGGGTCCGAATCAACGCGATTCCCAAACCCCGCCGGCGCAAACCGGGCGGGGTTTCTTGTTTTAGTCCCCTTGCCCAGAAAAGCTAACCGGCCCAGAGAAAAGGATAGGCACATGGCAACTTCGGGCACGCCACACCAAGGCCAACGTATTACCGGCGCACAGCTGATCGTTCATCTGCTGGAACGCCAGGGTATCACCACGATTGCAGGCATTCCCGGTGGCGCAGCGCTGCCGCTGTACGATGCTCTGAGCCAAAGCACCGTCATCCAGCACGTGCTGGCCCGCCATGAGCAAGGGGCCGGTTTTATGGCGCAGGGCATGGCACGTACCAACGGCAAGGCAGCGGTCTGTATCGCTTCCAGCGGCCCGGGAGCCACCAATCTGGTGACCGCCATTGCCGATGCGAAGCTCGACTCGATCCCGCTGGTGTGCATCACTGGCCAGGTATCTTCCTCAATGATCGGCACCGATGCCTTCCAGGAAGTCGATACCTACGGTATTTCCATCCCGATAACCAAATACAACCATCTGGTACGCGACATCAGCGATCTGCCGCAGGTGATCTGCGACGCGTTCCGCATTGCCGAATCGGGCCGCCCAGGCCCGGTGTGGATCGACATCCCGAAAGACGTGCAAACCGCCGAAATTGAGTGGGATTCATTACCACCAATGGCCGTACCAGATGCCCCACCGGCCTTTGACAGTAAGCAGGTCGAACAGGCTGCGGCCATGATCAATCAGGCTAAGCGCCCTATTCTGTATCTGGGCGGCGGTATTATCTGCGCAGAAGCCCATAAACCGGCGCTGGAAATGGCCGAGCGTTCCAACCTGCCAACTACCATGACGCTGATGGCATTAGGCGCCATGCCGGTAGAACACCCACTGTCATTAGGGATGTTGGGGATGCACGCCGCGCGCAGCACCAACTTTATCCTGCAAGAAGCCGATCTGCTGATCGTGCTGGGCGCTCGCTTCGACGATCGGGCAATCGGTAAAACCGAGCAATTCTGCCCGAACGCCAAAATCATCCACGTGGACATCGACCGTGCCGAACTGGGCAAAGTCAAACAGGCCAATATTGCCATCCATGCCGATGTCGGCCAGGTGTTGCAACAGCTGTTACCAATGATCGAAGCACAGCCGCGTACCGAATGGATGAACACCGTTGACGATCTGAAGCGTGAATTCCCGTTCAACATGCCGAACGTGGAAGATCCATTGAGTCATTATGGGCTGGTTAAGGCCGCGGCACGCTGCGTGGACGAAAGCGCCATTATCACCACCGATGTAGGCCAGCATCAGATGTGGGTAGCCCAGGCTTATCCGCTGAGCCGTGCGCGCCAGTGGCTGACTTCCGGCGGTTTAGGCACCATGGGCTTTGGTTTGCCCGCTGCGATTGGTGCCGCCCTGGCAGAGCCCCAGCGCAAGGTGCTGTGTTTCTCCGGGGACGGCAGCCTGATGATGAATATTCAGGAGATGGCGACCGCCGTTGAGCATAATCTGGACGTGAAAATCATCCTGATGAACAACCAGGCCTTGGGATTGGTACACCAGCAGCAGACGCTGTTCTATCAACAGCATATCTTTGCCGCCACCTATCCAAAGCGTACCGATTTCCTGAAGATTGCCGCCGGTTTTGGCCTGGACACCTGCGATTTGAATGCCGAGGCAGATCCACAGGCCGCGCTGCTGGCAGCGATCCAACGCCCTGGCCCTTGCCTGATCCACGCGCTGATCGATATCAACGAAAAAGTCTACCCAATGGTGCCACCAGGTGCCGCCAACATCGAAATGATTGGAGAATAAGCCATGCAATCACTACAAAAGAATCCACAGGTGATCCTGGAGTTGGCGGTACGGAACCATCCGGGCGTAATGACCCATGTTTGCGGCCTGTTTGCCCGCCGTGCCTTTAACGTGGAAGGTATTTTGTGTATGCCGCTGAAAGATGGAACCCAGAGCCGCATTTGGCTATTGGTGGCCGACGATCAGCGCCTGGTGCAGATGATCAGCCAGGTTGAAAAGCTGGAGGATGTATTACAGGTGAAGCGCCACAGCGAAGATATGCGGGTGTTTGAGCAGTTGGAGGCGTTCTTCCAGTAAGTTTTTTGCGGCTGAATGTTAAAGGCCGGGAGTGGTTAGCCCCCGGCCTTAGCTACGTTTCCATTATCAGTTCAGTAACTGAAGCACATAACGGATCAGTTCCAGCAACGCGATCAGCGCCCCAAGAACGATGATTGCCTTATCAATATCAATCACCCGTTTTCTCCATAACATGGAGTGAGCCACCGCCGCTTACCCTTACATTGCCTGTCACAGCGCAGCGCTCATTGGTTAGATGAATGCTGTCTCACTCCGGCCAGAGTATCGGATAACGGCACCACCCGGACATCCGACCAGGACTTGAATGTGTACATGCGCACACCGAAGTAAAGACAGCCGCAGAGCTAACCCGCTGATTATATCTCAACCAACTCAGGGCCCGACATACCAGATATCCGATTTATGGGCTTTTGACATTAGAGGATTTCAACGATAAAATTAATGCGGTTAGATGAATGCTGTCTCAACCGGTCAGAGTCTCCATCTCTGAATCGGAAAATAAAAAAACCGACCTCACCAGTCGGTTTTTTTATGCCCAAATTTTAGCGTCAGCCCGCCAGCACTTTCCACAGCAGGTGTCGATATACCGGCATCAACGCCTGCTGATGCATATAATAGAAACACACCAGCGCCCCTACCCAGCTAGC
>NZ_JBKJYW010000508.1:0-6053 GCF_046715635.1 Serratia sp. (in: enterobacteria) | reverse complement strand
ATGATACCTTCTCCCCCCGGAAGGAAGAAGCGATCTGTCAGCAAAAGTTGACAGAGCTCCAGTTTATCACTGCTATTGGCGGTTTTAAACGCCACCCAATAACACCATCGGCGTAATTTTAGCTTATCTTTAGAGAGTTATCACATTCAGTATTATTTTGGCAGCTGATTATAATGCAGTCACAGGGGGATATTCTTTCGTCAATCTGTGGTTACAAAGCGCAAAAAGGCCAATCAACGGTCACAAATGATAGTAATTCTCGTCTGACTATTTTATAGTTGCGCCGAGTAACTATAACGGGAATCAATCATGCTTAGAGAGCATACACTGGCAGCCTTCTGCTGCACCACGCTGTTGTTGAGCGCCCCAACTTTGGCGCTGGACCTATCCTACAAGGCACCGGAGCCCAGCATTAAGTCCGCCCCCGCCCCCAAAGCCGCACCTGGGCCTGCGAAGAAAACCGCCAAGGCACCCGTGGTCTGGTCAGAATCAGAAGATGAAACCGGCTTCAGTGCCAATCTTGAATGCGACCATCCAAGCTGCAGCCGCCCGCACGACAAATCGTATTCGACGCTTAATCGCCCAGTGAAAAAAACCGATCGCCGTCGCCAGTCCGATCCCTATTCCACCAATCAGGATCCTGATTACAGCGTGAACATGGGTTATAAGTGGTAATGGCGCATTAAGAGTCTCTGATAAAAGAGGTGTTCAGCCCCAACCAAAAGCAGAGGCTAACAGCTCCCTCTCCTCGTGGGAGAGGGTTGGAATGAGCGGTAATTAATTAAGCGGTTCCTGGCTGGTTTCCTTGATGTACAAGAAGGCGAACAACGATAAAACACAGCCAGCAATCACGTAAAATGCCGGAGCCGTGGTATTGCCGGTCAGCTTGATCAGATAGGAGGAAACCGATAATGAGAATCCGCCAAAGATCCCCACGGCAACGCTATAAACCAGCGATAGCCCGGTGGTTCTTACCCGCCTTGGAAATATTTCCGGCAAAATGGTGATGGAAGGTGAAGCGCCGATAATATTGATGATGCTCAATACAATCATTACTGCAAACAGCATTTCAACACTGGGGTGGTGACTTAGTAAATAAAAGGCCGGGTAAATCAGCACAATAATCGCTATTCTCGCCCTGGCAATCAACCGGACCCTGCCAACTTTATCTGACCACATGCCCGCCAAAGGGCCGCCGATAAAGGTAATCAAACCCGCGATGGCACCGATTAACATGCTATAGCTGGTGTCCAGCTTTAATATACTGATGGCGTAGTTGGGAATATAAAACATAATGATCATATGCGGGATGGTTCCGCCCATCGTCAGCAAAATTCCCGCCAAGGTTTCTTTATAGTAGGTGGTTATGACTTCCAGCAAGGGTATTTTACTGACGCTTTCGGTGGCCGTTGGTAAGGTGTGAGTGGCCGTTTCTTCCAGTTTAAAGCGAATATACAGCCCCACCGGAACAATCACGATGCCAAACAGGAAAGGGATGCGCCAACCCCAAGCTTCCACACTCGCCTCTGGCATGGTGTTTACCAATATCACCAACGTCATGGCGGCAAATACGTTACCCGCACCTTGGCTCGCCACCTGCCATCCCCCGTAAAATCCACGGTTATGGGGTTTAGCGTACTCCACCAATAGGGTGGTTGATGCGCCTAACTCGCCGCCTGCAGAAAACCCCTGTATCAACCTGGCGAGGGTAATGATGATCGGGGCGGCAATCCCGATGCTTGCATATGATGGCGTGATACCCATTGTCAGAGTACTAAGCCCCATCAGCAGGAATGTTAGCGTCATGGCGGGCTTGCGCCCTTTTTTATCGGCAAAATGCCCGATGACCAGTGCCCCTAGCGGCCTGGCAAGATAGCCCATTCCAAAGATCAGGAAAGTCATCGCCATACTCACCAAAGGATCGGTCGCGGGGAAATAAGCTTTTGCTATGTAGGTCGCAAAAAATGCGTAGAGCACCAGATCAAAAAACTCTAATCCATTACCTAACGTGGTGGCCACAATGGCCCTAGCCGGGGACTTTCTTTCCTTGACGCTATCCATCGCCTGTCCTTAATTTGTAGGGGCGCCGCATGCGCACCCGCCCAGATAATCGATGTTAAACCAGGGGCGAATATATGTTCGCCCCCGACAAATTCAGCAACATCACCAACTTATTAAAGACCGAGGTTTATTCCTTTAGGAATTCCTGCGCCAACGCAGACCAATAGGCGATCCCTCTGAGTATAATTTCATCATTAAAATCATAATCAGGATTATGTACCATGCAGCTATTTTCACCTTGGCCGTTACCTAATAATAAATAACTGCCCGGGCACTGGTTCAGCATAAAGGCAAAATCTTCGCTGCCCATCAACGGTTCAGGGATATCAATGACCTGCTGCGGATGGCTTTCACCCATTAAATTTTGCGCCACCTGTTTGGCAAAGCGGGTCATCTCCGGTTGGTTGACCAACACGGGATAGGTGTGATCGTAGTCAATATCGATCCTGGCACCAAATGAGGCAGCCTGGGCCGCGACTAACGTCTTGATACGCTCTTCCAATAGCTCCCTGACTTGCGGATCCAACGCGCGCACGCTTAACTTTAATACCGCTGAGTCGGCGATGACATTACTGGCCATGCCTGACTGGAATGCACCTACGGTGATCACGCCCGGTTCTTGTGCGCCCAGGTTACGTGCAACGACAGTCTGCAATGCCATCACAATGCTGGCACCGACGACCACGGCATCAACGGTGCCCTTCGGCATCGCGCCATGCCCCCCTTTGCCGTGGATGGTGATGGTGACCGTGTCGCTGGAAGCCATAAATGCCCCCTCACCAAAGACAAATTGCCCCTGCGGGAAGCCCGGCATGTTGTGCATGGCAAAAACGGCGTCACAGGGGAAGCGTTCAAACAGGCCATCGTCGATCATCTTTTGCGCCCCAGCCAACCCCTCTTCTGCGGGTTGAAAAATGAGGTGCAAAGTGCCATCGAAAGAGGCGTGATCGGCCAGATAATGTGCCGCACCGAGCAGCATCGCGGTATGGCCGTCATGCCCGCAGGCATGCATGATGCCTTCGTGCTGGCTGCTGTAAGGGAGTTGAGTATTTTCCAGGATCGGCAGGGCATCCATATCTGCCCGAATCCCTAACGTGCGGGGGCTGTTGCCTCTTTTCAATGTCCCAACCAGGCCGGTGATACCCAATCCGCGCGTCACCTGATAGCCCCACACCTCCAGCTTTCCCGCCACCAGTTCGGCGGTTTGTCGTTCCTCGAATCCCAGTTCAGGGTACTGATGAATATGTCGACGGAGGGTTAGGCTTTCATCGGCATAGGGTTGGAAGGTTTCTAAGTTCGGCTCACGGTGCGGCATGTTCATTACCTCCTGTCCTTGGGATTATTTCTTACTGCTGACATTGCGAACCAATACGGCGAGTTTCTCCGCTGGCACAGTCAGATATACAGACTCATTATTAGTCGAATATACCGCCTTATTGGCGGCTGTCCGTGGGATTTTTCGTGACCAAGACCGCAAAACAAACACTTGGTTAACTTATCATTAACAATTAATGGGTATTGCAGAGGCGTACGAAAGGAAGGGAATTTTTGGCGTTGTCGCAATGAGGCTGCGTCTGGTAGACGCAGCCTGGAGGAGTCAGACTTTGCTTGAGCTCTTTTTCATGGTGTCTTTGAGCTGATTAACCAATTGACCACGGAAATCCCCCAGTTTTGGCTTATCGCCGTCTAACCAGGGTAACGGGCGGCACAGTTCCATCGCCTTGATACCCAATCGCGCCGTCAACAGACCTGCCCCGATCCCCTGAGCAGCCCGCGCAGACAGCCGCGCCGCAATATCCTGTGACATCCAATCCATGCCCACTTCCCGCACCAGTTCGGAGGCACCGGCAAAGGCGATATTCAGCAACACCAGCCGGAACAGTCGCAGGCGACTGAAATAGCCCAGTTCGATGCCATACAGGGCCGCAATGCGGTTAATCAGGCGGATATTGCGCCAGGCGATAAAGGCCATGTCCACCAAGGCCAACGGGCTGACGGCGATCATCAGCGTCGACTCTGCCGCCGAACGGCTGATTTCGCGCCGCGCCTGATTATCCAACACCGGCTGCACCAGCTTGGCATACAGCGCCACCACTTCGCGGTCGTTCTGGGTTTCATGTAATGAAGCCTGCCAGCGTTGCAAGGCGGGGTGCCCTTGATCCAACCCGGCCTGACGCGCCAGCTTTTCACAAAACTCACGCCCTCTCCCCAGGCCGTGGCTATGCAGCAGCTCCCGAGCTTCGTCACGCTCTTCTGCACGTTGGCGTAGGCGGTATAGCCTGCGCCATTCCCCCACCACCGAACCGATACCGGCGAAGACGATCAGCCCACCGGCAATCCCCCCACCCAGCGCGATCCAATCCTGCTGCACCCAGGAGGTATGCACCCACTGGACACCTTGAGCCACCACGCTGACGCCAAACAGCATCAGCCCGGCGTTAACCATTTTGCGCCACAGGCTGCGCTTAGGCTTTAATGCGGCGTTAACGATCCCTTCCGCGCGCCCTTCCTCTTCTTCCTGCTCCATCTCTGGCGCTGCCGGATAGAATTTCTCGGCCTGCTGTTCGTCAAACTCCAAGCCTGCCCGCAACACCGGTTCCTGTGGTGGCTGTAACGGCTCGGCAAAATCGATACGCGGTTTTATCGGCTCGCTCATCGTAATTTATCTCCCAATAAAAACTCCATCACCGCGTCCAGACGGATGTGCGGTAACGGACTGTCGACGCTCATCAGACGTGGGCGGAACTGGTCAAAATGGAAACCTTGTTGCTGCCAGAACGCCGGGCCAGGCAGGCGCGCAGGCACTTCGCCGGGGAATACCGTCAGCGGTGTACCATCGTCCAGACGGTGACCTTTCAACGCCGGGATCGGTTGCCCTTGATGATCGACAATGCCGCTTTCGGTCGCCTGTACCGAAGCCAGGCCGACGCAGTCCATGCTGATACCTTCAAACGCGGCGTTCTGCCAGGCTTCCTGCACCAGTTGCTGTAACAGCGAAACCAGATTGGCGTGCTGATCGGCGGTAATATGATCCGCCTTGGTTGCCGCGAACATCAGTTTGTCGATGGTCGGCGAAAACAGGCGGCGGAACAGCGTGCGCTTGCCGTAGTGAAAGCTTTGCATCAACTGGGTCAGCGCCAAACGCATATCATTAAACGCCTGTGGCCCGCTGTTGAGCGGTTGCAGGCAGTCCACCAGCACGATCTGGCGATCGAAACGCACAAAATGCTCTTTATAAAACGCCTTGACGATCGACTGGCAGTAATAATTAAAGCGGGCGCGCAACATGCCCGCATTGGTATGTTTGTCCGCCTGTGCCAGGCGCGATTCCCCTGCCGCATCGACGTTTGGCCACGGGAAGAACTGCAACGCAGGCGCACCGGCCATATCGCCAGGCAGCACAAAGCGCCCAGGCTGAATAAAGTGCAGCCCTTCGGCCTTACAGCGCAGCAGATAGTCGGTATAAGCCTGGGCGATCGCCGCCAGCTTGTTTTCATCCGCCGGGGCCAACGGATCGAGATCTTTGCACAATGCCAGCCAAGGCTCAGCCCAGCGTGCACGGTCGCCCTGCAATAGCCCAGCCATCTGACGTGACCAGGCCAGGTAGTCCTGTTCCAGCATCGGCAAATCCAGCAGCCATTCGCCCGGATAGTCGACGATCTCCAGATACAGCGTGGAGGTTTCTTTAAAATGGCGCAGCAGTGAATCATTGGAACGGTAGCGCAGCGCCAGGCGGATTTCGCTGACGCCACGGGTTGGCGTTGGCCAACTTGGCGGATTGCCATACAGCTGCGCCAGGCCTTCATCGTAGGTGAAACGTTGGATACCGAGGTCGCGTTGAGGAATGCGTTTCACACCCAACAGCCTTTCTTCCCGCACAGGGGAAAACAGCGGCATACGCGCGCCGCTGTGAACATGGAGTAATTGATTGACCAATCCGGTGATAAACGCCGTCTTACCGCTGCGGCTCAAGCCGGTGACTGCCAGCCGCA
>NZ_JBKJYW010000507.1:0-11610 GCF_046715635.1 Serratia sp. (in: enterobacteria) | reverse complement strand
TTTAAAGGCAGAGTTTCACGCTAATTTTTGCTATATTTTCAATGTATGAGAAATTGAAGCACTTTAATAATAAAACGCGTTTGAGGTGGTTATGAAAAAAATTGCATGTCTTTCCGCAGTAGCAGCTTGTGTATTGGCCGTAACAGCAGGTACCGCATTTGCTGGTGAGAGCACCGTATCCGCTGGCTATGCCCAGGGCGATCTCCAAGGCGTTGCCAACAAGGCCGGTGGTTTCAACCTGAAGTACCGTTACGAGTATGACAACAATCCACTGGGTGTGATCGGTTCTTTCACCCACCTGGAAAAGAACAACTCTGAAGACGGCTTCTACAACAAAGCACAATACAACTCCATCACTGCCGGTCCTGCATATCGTTTCAACGATTGGGCAAGCATCTACGGTGTGATCGGTGTGGGCTATGGTAAATTCACGTCCAACGCTCAAGACGGTTCTGACCACAACAACACCAGCGACTACGGTTTCAGCTACGGTGCTGGTCTGCAGTTCAACCCAATGCAGCAGGTTGCTCTGGACGTGGGTTACGAGCAGAGCCGTATCCGCAGCGTTGACGTTGGCACCTGGAACGTGGGTGTAGGTTACCGCTTCTAAGATTTCCCCACGCTTTCGGGCGTGAGCGTGTGGCCTCGTTGGCCATGCCCAATGAAAATCCGCCTTTTAGGGGCGGATTTTTTTTGCCGCTAAAACAGCGAGCGAGTAATTATTGCTTGGGCTTACCGGTGATTGCGGTTGGCTGTAGAGAGAAACGGGCGGTTCGGGGATCGCGCTCATATCCCTGTGGCTCAGTAAGTAACCCATAAAGCTCTGGCCGACGGCCGTGGATCCAACGCCGTCCGCTGCTCATGGGGATTAAACTCAGATCCAGATCGGCGGTGACCAACGCGTCCTGCGCGACCCAGGTTTCTGACAGAATACGGCCATAAGGGTCCAGCAGCATTGCATTGCCGGTGCGCACCTCATTATCGTCTCGCCCCACGCCGTTGCTGAACAAAATAAACAGGCCATTATCATGGGCACGGGAAGGCAACCAGCGTAACAGCCAGCCTCGGCCACTTTCACCGCGAAACGCCTCTTCGATCGCCGCTGGATTTTCTTTGCGTTGCTGCCATAGCGTCAGCGGTATCGGCTTCATGCCGTGCGGGCTGCGCGAATGTGTTCCCCCGGTCTGATGAGGGGCGAACAGGATATCGGCACCCAGCAGTGTGGTGGCGCGTGCGTTTTCCACCAGGTTATTGTCCCAGCAGATCAGGATCCCCATGCGTACGCCCCAAGGCGTATCAAATACGGTAAAGTTATCGCCTTTGGCAATCAACGGATGCTCAAAAGGGTGGAGCTTGCGATGCACATGGGTTTGGCCGTCTGGCAGGCAAACTGCATAAGAGTTGTACAGCCGGCCGTCTTCGCCCAGCTCAATCAACCCCACGCCGATAGCCATCCGGTACCGTTCTGCCAGCGGGCGGATGCGCGCCAGTGAAGGGCTGGTGGCGATAGGCTCAGCCAGCGCGGTAATTTCGCTGTCGGCCAGATGGCGTACGTGCCAGTAGCCGGTAATGCACATTTCCGGGAAGGCGAGAACCTGCACGTTGTCAGCGGCGGCCTGAGCGATAAAGTCTTCCATAACGCCAAGATTGTAGTTCTTGTCATTGGCGCGGTGTTGAAATTGTACCGATGCAGCACGAAGTGTCGTGGTCATAGCAAGCTCCTATGGGGTTGTTGTGCGCTAATTACAACAGCCTCATCGATTACTGTATAATCAATTAAAATCCTCTTTTGATAACCTAGTGGAATGGATAATCGTCAATTACGCGCCTTCATCGCGTTGGCTGAACTGGGGCGCTATCACTTGGCTGCCGAGCGGCTGTGCATCACCCAGCCTGCGTTGAGCAAGCAAATTCAAGCCATCGAGCTGCAACTGGGCACCCGCCTGTTCGAACGGGGCCGACAAGGGGCACAACTGACGGCCAACGGTGCAGCGTTGTTCCCCAAAGC
The DNA here is from genome assembly GCF_046715635.1 of Serratia sp. (in: enterobacteria). Lineage (GTDB taxonomy): Bacteria > Pseudomonadota > Gammaproteobacteria > Enterobacterales > Enterobacteriaceae > Chania. Next base: position 9,602 of record NZ_JBKJYW010000507.1, on the reverse strand, counting down.
GCGGGAGTTATTGACTCAGCACGAGCAGTTTCATCTGTATGCATTGCAGGTGGTGAAGGGGGAGACCGGGCGTCTGGCCTTAGGCTTTGGGCTTTCAAGCTTTCATCTGGCGCCGCAACTGGTGGCGGCATTTCGCCAGCGCTTTCCGGCGGTAGTGGTTAGTCTGGAGGATCTTCCTTCGGAACGGCAATGTCAGCTGTTGCTAAGCGGCGATTTACAGGCCGGATTTGTGCGCCTGCCCGTTCCTGCTCCCTTGCAGGCGCAGCCTTTGCTGAACGATCGGTTGGTGCTGGCTGCGCCGCGAACAATGGCGTTGCAAGCGGAGAACCTGCTGGCGGATTTCCAACATTTCCCTCTGTTGCAGTTGGAGCCTTCACGGGGACGCGGCTTGAGTGAGCAGGCGCTGCGTTTTATTGCCGCTCAGGGGCTGAGAGCCAATGTGGTACAGCAGGCGGAGGATATCCAAACCTTGTTGGCGCTGGTGGCGGCGGGGATAGGCGTGGCGCTGTTGCCGCAAAGCATTGTATATATAGCTCCGGCAGGGATCGATATTCTGCCGTTAAGCGGCGAACAGACACAGTGGCAGGTTGGGCTGGCGTGGAACCCGCAGCGGCCTGATGCGCTACGGGATAATTTTATCCAGGGTATCTTGAACTCAGAGCGGTCGGTATAACACCACCGTTGGCAACTGGTGGTATTCGCTGCGATGGCTGGCCACAAAGCCGACTTTTTTCGCCAGGCCAAGCGAAGGGCGGTTATCCGGCGAGATGATACAAACGACTTTGTCCTGTGAGAAATTCTCTTTGGCCCAGACCAGCGCGGCATTCAAGGCTTCGGTGGCATAGCCTTTACCGTGTGCAGCCGTGATCAGCGTCCAGCCCATTTCGGGGACGTCGAGCGCGGGTTTAATATCACGGTGAAAATCGGCGAAGCCAATCCCGCCAATATACCTGCCGCTGTTTTTCTCCCGCACCGCCCAGTAGCCGTAACCCAGCAATTTCCAGTGGCCGATATAGCGTAACAGGCGGCCCCAGCTATCCTCCTTGTCGCGTGGCGTGCTGCCGATATAGCGCACCACCGCAGGATCGGCCCACATGGCGGCCAAATCGTCAAAATCTTCCAGCCGGTGGGCGTCCAGGATCAGACGTTCGGTGATCAAGGTGGGGGCAACGGTGTGAGTGGTCATGGCTTCCTTCCTGAACAAGGGAAAGGCGCTGCCGGAGCAACGCCTCAAGATACTCACCACTGTAGCCGAACTGCTTTGGCTCTAGCAATACCGGGAAGTTACACTACCAGCCACAGCAGCCAGGTAAAGGCGAAGCCACTTAAACCGAGCAGGGTGGTTAATACCGTCCAGGTTTTCAGGCCATCAGCGACTGACAGGCCAAGGTATTTGGTGACAATCCAGAAGCCGGAGTCGTTAACGTGCGATAAGCCCAGGCCGCCAAAACAGGTCGCGAGCGTGACCAACACCAACTGCATCGGGTTAAGCCCGATAACCGCTTCGGACAGCAACCCGCCTGTCGTCAGAATGGCAACGGTAGCCGACCCCTGTGAGGCACGCAGTGCCAGCGAGATGATAAATGCAGCTGGGATCAACGGTAGGCCAATGGTGGTCAGCACATCTGCCAGCGCTTTACCCACGCCAGACTCGACCAGCACTTTGCCAAACACCCCGCCCGCACCGGTAACCAAGATCACCACTGCTGCTGTAGGTAATGCACCAGCCATGATGTCGCTGGTGTGTTGCAGGGTCCAGCCGCGGCGGATCGCCAGAAAATAAAACGCTAACCCCAGGGCAATCATCAGCGCTACCGCTGGAGAGCCGATTAACGAGAGCGGATCGCGCAATGCTGCGCCAGGTTCCAGCAAGGTGGCAGAAACGGTACCCAGCATGATAATGGCGATAGGAATAGCGATCAGTGCAGCAACCAACCCGGCACTTGGTGGGTTGATCCGATCGCTGAGCGGCGCTTTGTCTTCCGGCGCCGGTTCTGGCGCTGCGAGCTGTAGCTGCTCCAGAACCTCAATGGAAAGCTGATAGTTCTGGCGGTTAAGGTATTTACTCGCAAAGTAGCCAATAACACCGACCGGGATACAGATGAGCAGGCCGATAATGGTCAGCCAACCGATATCGGCGTTCAGCAACCCTGCGGCCGCTACCGGGCCTGGGTGTGGTGGCAACGCGACGTGCACGGCCAGCATCACCCCGGCCACCGGCAAGCCAAACTTGATCGGTGAAACTTTAGCCACCTTGGCAAAACCGTAGATGATCGGTGCCAGGATAATAAAGCCAACGTCAAAGAATACCGGGATACCCAGGATAAACGCGGCAATCGTTAGGGCGGCGATGGTGTGTTTAGGCCCCATGATTTTGCTGAAGCGTTGTGCCAGAGATTCGGCACCGCCCGAGTGTTCGATCATACTGCCCAGCATGGCACCCAGACCGATGATGATTGTCACCGAACCGAGCACGCCGCCCATCCCGGCAGTCATCACTTTCATGACTTCACCAGTGGGAATTCCGCTGGCAAGCGCGACCAGCAGGCTGACTACCAACAGGGCGACAAACGGCTGAATTTTCGCCTTGATCACCATCAGCAGGAGCACCACCACACCTAATACGGCAATAAGCAGGAGCATTGAAGTCGACATAGCATAGCCTTTAATTCAGGTAAGAGTCCGGCACCGCGATCGCCCTTGGGCGATACGGGTGCGTTTATTTTTTATGTTATTGAAACTGGTGTTGGCGCTATAATTTATTGATTATAAGTAAGGTTTAACCCAATCCAGACCCGCCGTCGTTTCCCCACGTGGCTTATATTCACAGCCGATCCAGCCTTGATAACCCACCTTGTCCAACTGGGCGAAGAGCCAAGGATAATTCAGTTCACCGTCATCGGGTTCATTACGATCTGGTACTGAAGCGATCTGGATATGAGCATAGCGCCCGGCCAGTGAGGCGATCAGATTGCTGATATTGCCGTCCACCAACTGCGCATGGAAGAAGTCGAATTGAATAAACACATTCGGGCGATCGATGGTGGCCACCAGCTCCTCCGCCTGATGCTGGCTGGAGAACAGGTAGTTGGGTTTGATCGGCGGGCTGAGCGCTTCGATCAACACTTTGATGCCATGCGGTGCAAAGGTATCGGCGGCGTAACGGATATTGCTGATAAAGGTTTCCCGATAGCGGGTAATATCCTCCCCCGGTGGTACTACGCCTGCCATCACGTGGACGTTAGGGCACTTGAGGGCGATAGCGTATTCCAGAGCGCGATCGATATCCGCACGGGCATCCTGCTCGCGGCCCGGTAATGCCGCCAGCCCCCATTCACCCGCACCCACATCACCCGGCGCGGTATTGAACAGCACCTGCTGCAAGCCGTTTTGTTGCAGTTTCTCTGACAGAAGATCGGCAGGGTAATCATAAGGGAACAGGAACTCTACCGCTTTAAACCCGGCCGCCGCAGCGGCGTCAAAACGATCCAGAAACGAGTGCTCGGTAAACATCATCGATAAATTGGCAGCAAATTTTGGCATGGTTCAGCTCCGTAACTCGGCAATTTCATCATCGGTTAAATAGCGAATTGGGCGGTTGCCGAGGGTGAAAATCAGCTTGGCCGCATCTTCCATTTCTTCGGTATTGTTCGCGGCTTCCCGCAGGCTATCGCCGGTGACCACGGGGCCGTGGTTCGCTAACAGGAAAGCCTTGTAGCTTGGGGCCAGCTTGCCCAAATCTTCCGCCAGCCGCAGATCGCCGGGGCGGTAGTAAGGCACCACCGGCACCTGGCCGACGCGCATCACCACATAAGGGGTGAACGGCTTGATGGCGTTTGCCGTATCCAGCCCTTGCAGGCAGGAAAGCGCGGTCAGGTAGGTGCAATGCAGATGCACTACTGCCTTGCACGCCGGGTTGCTCTGGTACAGCGCGCGGTGAAAGCTGATCTCTTTCGAGGGCTTGTCGCCGGAGATCCATTCACCGCTCAGGCTGACTTTCGACAGTTTGTCTGCCTGCAACTCCCCGAGGCAAGAGCCAGTGGGGGTGGCCAGCAGGGTACCGTCTGGCAACAACAGCGAAAGGTTGCCTGCTGAACCGGTAGCATAGCCGCGCTGGAAGAATGAAGCTCCCAGGCGCACCATTTCTTCTCTTGCCAGCCGTTCAGTGTCAGCGGTCATCGTCATACTTGAAACTCCGTTTGTGCTCTGGCGAAAAAGTTTTCATCGCCGAAATTGCCCGATTTAAGGGCCAGTGATACGGGTTGTTCAATTGCGCGTACCCAAGGCACGCCTGGAGAAATACATGGGCCGATATGGAAGCCACGGATCCCCAAAGCCTGGGTGATCACGCCAGAGGTTTCGCCACCGGCAACGATAAAGCGGCTGAAACCCTTTTGTTGCAATCGGTTAACCACTTCGGCAAACAGGGCTTCTACCGCCTGGCTGGCGGCCTCGGTGCCGTATTGTTGCTGGGTCTGTTGCAATTGTTCTGGCTCGGCGGTGGCGTACAGCAACGGGGCCAGTGGCTGTGCGGTCTGTTGTTCAACCCAGGCGCTTAACTCGGCGGCGTAGGCGCTGCGATCGCCCGCGTTGATACAGCGCGAGACATCAATACTCTGTGCCGGAGCCTGTTGGCGGTAGCGTGCAACTTGCTTATTGGTCATGGTGGAGCAGGAGCCGGAAAGTACCACGGCTTTCTCCCCCTGTGGCGCTCCGGCGGATTGGGCTTTTGCCTGGCCCGGCTGCGCCCATTGACGGGCAATGCCGATCGCCAGTCCTGAACCTCCGGTGACCAACTTCATGGTTTTCAGCGCTTCGCCCTGGGTCAGCAGATGCTGTTCGTTCAAGGTATCCAATACCGCGTAACGCACGCCAAGCTGCGCCAACTGTTGCAGTTTTTCCTGCACCGCACCGGCTCCGCGATCCATCTCTGCCGCATTAACCAGCCCGCAACGCCCGCTGGCCTGGGCCTCCATCAGCCGCATCAGATTACTGTCGGTCATTGGCGTCACCGGATGGTTGCGCATACCGGATTCCGACAGCAACTGGTCCATCACGAACAGGTAACCTTGATACACCGTGCGGCCATTCACCGGCAGCGCTGGGGAAATCACCGTTTGCTGTTCGCCAAGCGCGTCAAGCAAAGCATCGGTAACCGGCCCGATATTGCCCTGGGCAGTGCTGTCGAAGGTGGAACAATATTTAAAATAGAATTGGCGGCAGCCCTGGCGCTGTAACCAGGCTAAAGCCTGCAACGACTGCTCGACCGCCTGGTCGACCGGGCAAGAGCGCGATTTCAAGCTGATCACCACCGCCTGCGAGTCGACAGGGGCATCATCCTGCGGCACGCCATTGAGCTGGACCGTAGGCAAACCGTTTTCCACCAGGAAACTGGCGATATCGGTGGCCCCGGTAAAGTCGTCTGCGATCACTCCGAGTAACATTATGAATTCTCCTTATTCTTGGGCAGTTCGATCCCGGCGAAGATCTTGATCACTGCGCTGTCATCTTCCTTGCCGAAACCTGCGTTGCTGGCTGAAGTGAACATATTGAATGCCGTGGACGCCAATGGCAGCGGGAAGTGCAGCGCTTTGGCGGTATCGGCCACCAGCCCAAGATCCTTGACGAAGATATCTACCGCAGATTTTGGCGAGTAGTCGCCATCGACCACGTGGCGCATACGGTTCTCAAACATCCAGGAATTGCCTGCGGCGTTGGTGACCACATCGTACATCACGTCCAGCGGGATACCGGCGCGTGCGGCCAGCGCCATCGCTTCGGCACCGGCGGCAATGTGCACGCCTGCCAACAACTGATGGATGATCTTGACCGTCGCCCCCAGGCCGATCTCGTCGCCGATGCGGTACACTTTCCCGGCCACGGCATCCAGCACCGGTTGCAGTTGAGCAAAGGTGCTCTCACTGCCTGAGGCCATCACGGTCATTTGGCCCGCGGCCGCCTTGGCTGCGCCGCCGGAAACCGGGGCATCCAGCATCGGCAGGTTATACGCCAACAGTTTTTGTTCGATCTCTTTGGCATCCGCAGCCGCAATGGTGGAGGACACCATCACCGGCGTATTCGGTTTCAACTGTGCCGCCAGACCGTTATCCCCGAACAGGATCTGTTTTACCTGGTTGGCGTTAACCACCAACAGCAGCACCGCATCCAGCGCGGCCGCAAAGTCTGCTGCGCTGGTGGCGGCCTGTTTGGCACCGGCTTGCTGTAGCGCCGTCAATGCCTGGGGGTTGAGATCGACGCCATAGGTGGTCAGCCCGGCATTGATGCAGGAGGTTGCCGCGCCCATGCCCATTGAACCCAAACCGACGATACAAACTGCATAGTTTCCTGGTTGTGCCATGATGCACCTCTGTTAATTTTAGTGATTATTTGTTTTGATGTGTTAAATGTAAGCGTTATTGATGCGGATATCGGTGATCGTCTTCACAATTATTAACAATGAAATGGACGGTCGAAAAAACGGTTACTCTTGCTAACATAATGCTTTTAAATGTTTTTTATGATTATGACCGGCTTCACAGCCTGAAAAGCTTTGCTACCGTCGTACGAAAATTGACGTAAAATCACAATTATTATCATCGTAGTCTGAGAGGGGGGAACCGTGATACCTGTTGAACGCCACCAACAAATTTTGGCGCTGGTGTCCGAGCGCGGCGCAGTCAGCATAGCTGAACTGACCGAAAGGTTGGGGGTCTCGCATATGACCATCCGGCGCGATCTGCAAAAATTGGAAGAGCAGGGCAGCGTACTCTCTGTCTCCGGCGGCGTGCAGTCTGCCGAGCGCGTGGCGATTGAACCTTCGCATCAGGATAAGGAAGGGATGTTCAGCCAGCAGAAAGCCGCTATTGGGCAACTGGCCGCGCGGCAGATCCCGGCCAACAGCTGCATCTATCTGGACGCAGGCACCACCACGTTAGCCCTGGCTCGCCAGCTCGGCGAGCGTGACGATATCACCGTGGTGACCAACGATTTTGTTATCGCCGCCTATCTGCTCGAACATAGCCAGTGCAAGCTGATCCACACCGGCGGTACGGTATGCCGGGAAAACCGTTCCTGCGTGGGGGCCGCTGCGGCTCAGGCTTTGCGTAATCTGTTTATCGATCTGGCGTTTATCTCTGCTTCTTCATGGAGTATGCGGGGGTTGTCTACCCCGAATGAAGATAAGGTCGTGGTGAAAAACGCCATCGTTGAAGCCAGTCGCCGCCGCATTTTGCTGAGTGATACTTCCAAATATGGCAAGGTGGCCACCTATCTGGCACTTCCGATTGCGGTATTTGATGTGATCATCACCGACAATAATCTGCCAGATGCGGCGCGTGAGGCAATTATGCAAGCGAATATTACGCTGCTTACTGCGGCAGAGTGACCTTAATCCCCCCCTAACCTGATAGCCATTGTTATGGGTATTGCTGCCTATGATCGTGGCTTTAATCACTTTGCAAAATCAGCGTCATGTTAAGGCGGTTTTCTGGCCGCGTGACAGGTTAAAACCATTGATTTAAATGATAAAGACTATCAACGCTAGTCGAAAATGCCTGCTTTGCCCGTCATGTAACATCTTAGTGAGGGTTAAATCTGCGATATTTTTACATTAAAACAGGCCGTCGCGAGGGCTTTGGTGATATTTTTCGCTTAAAATTATCTTTTGTCGAGATAAAAATCTAACCTTGTGAAATTTAAAGAATCAATATATCAATAATCAGCGTGTTTCGATAATCTTTGTTTTGGTCATGAGAAAATTCTTATTCCAGGGAGGAGGAAAAATGCCACAGTTAATGACAATTACCCGCGGTCTATTTACTAGCGATAAAAACGTTCACGAAGGCCTTTTTTTTAATCATTAATTAAATGGTTTTATTAACGATTAATACCTGGTTTGTCTGCTTTTATAGTGAAAGTCGTGAATATAATGAAATATAGATTTAATGACCGTATTATTTTCGATGTCGATACCGGAACGCTGAGCCTGAGCGATCTGTTTGACGATACTGTTACCATCTCCAATCCAGCCAAGCGCCTGCTACAGTTACTGATTGTCCACCAGGGCGATGCCGTGAGCCGTGAAGTGATCTTCAAAAAGGTGTGGGATGATTACGGGATGATTTCCAGTAACAATAATCTTAACCAGTGCGTGAGCAAGTTACGCCGGGTGATCAAGGCGCTGGGAATTGATGAGGAGGTGATCGTCACGGTTCCCAAGGTGGGTTTTATGCTGCACAGTGAAATCCAGGTCGTGTCTTATAAGGATGAAAAGGATGCGCCGATCTTTGAGGCCGAACCGACTGCATCAACCGCTAAACCTATACCCGCGGTGGTAGGCAAAATGTTCCCCCGTGCTTCTTTTCGCTATGGTTGGGGGATGGTGGGTTTTGTGTGTGTGGTGTTGGCAAGCATTGCGTTCTATCTTCTCAATCCAAGCATCCGGCAAGAGAGCTATCTGGGCAAATCAGGTAACTGTGCGGTATTTATGTCGAGCTCTACGATGCGGGCAGATCCGGCATTCAGTGATGATGTGTTGGCGCAGGTGGCCAGGCAGAAAATCCAATGTCAACCGGATGAATACCTGTTGCTGATGCGTGGCAATCAGGTGAAGTCGTATATTTCCGGCATCTCACGGCTATTTTTTCTCCGCTGCAAGATTTTGCGTGAGCATAAGATTGAAGTTTGCTCGGGTCTGGAAAGCGAATCCTCCCTTTAATGGCCTGATGCCGATTGGCTGGCGGGATAAACTCCCGACAGCCGGGGCATCGTAAGCCACCGCATTAACGTAATCCTCCTTTAAGTACGCTCGTAGCAATGATTTATCCCCCCTGATTATCCAACTGGCTCACATTCAACCGGCACGCAATATATGCCGTATAAGGGCTGTGCGCCCGTTTAGCTGTTGCTGACACACTTCAACCGACTCGCAATGTATTTCGTAGGGGCGCTGCATGCTGCGCCCGTCTAACCTTGATGGTTTTTTACACGACTTTAAAACCGATCATGACCTGTGAACGCATTGTATGGTCTGATTTTTTCACCTGAAAGGTAGCTGAATAACGCGGGTCATAACGCGGTGACTATTCGATCTTATTAATCTAGGATAATTCTGCTGTCATGTTTATATGATTGGTTGATTTGTCCTTAATGTGGTGTGAAAAACATTAATATCAGAATTTAAATCTAAATATTTCACATTTAGTAGTTAATGATTATATTTAGCCTTTTTTTGGTTAAGATTTTTCCCACCAGGTAGGACGAGAGGAACACTCACGTTGCGTATCAACACTTGGCGTTATCCCGCTAGCAACTGGCAATACCAGAGTGAGTGGAGATGACAAAGCTAGACACATTTAACGGACAAATAGAAATCTATAACTTAGGGAGTTTTACCATGAAAAAAATCACACTTGCTCTGGCAATCGTTTCAGCATTCGCAGTAGTGGGCACCGTTCAGGCCGCAGAGGTTACTGCGCAAGCCTTGGCTACCTGGTCAGCCACTGCCAAGAAAGATACCACCAGCAAGTTGGTTGTGACGCCAATCGGCAGCCTGTCTTTCCAATATGCTGAAGGCATCAAAGGCTTCAACAGCCAGAAAGGTC
>NZ_JBKJYW010000506.1:0-16938 GCF_046715635.1 Serratia sp. (in: enterobacteria) | reverse complement strand
AGCCGATCGATCCTGACGCCCAGTTCCTGGTGGCGACCAACAACTACCGCGCCTACGGCGGCAAGTTTGCCGGAACGGGCGATAAGCATATTGCCTTTGCTTCACCGGATGAGAACCGCGCGGTATTAGCGGCCTATATCAGCGAAGAAACCCAGAAGCACGGCGCGGTGCATCCACAAGCGGACAACAACTGGCGTTTGGCCAGCTTCCACAGCACCAAGCCGCTAGATATCCGTTTCGAGACCTCCCCTAGCGAGAAGGCTACTGCGTTTATTAAAGATAACGCACAGTACCCGATGAAGTCCGTAGGTAACGACAGCATCGGCTTTGAGCTCTATCAGATCGACCTACAAGCCAAGTAATTGACCGTCAGGCGCGTTACGGCGCGCCTTTTTGCTCTACCCCTTTTTATCCATAGCACATCCTTTAAATTGTATTTAAAATGCATGTTATAGTTTTCTTCCTTTAAAGGGGCAACATCATGGATTACCGTAACCAATCCCTAGGCGCACTCGCCGTAGCAATCCCACGTGCCAGCAAGCTGTTCCGCGACTACGACTTGGACTTCTGCTGCGGGGGTAAACAAACCCTGGAGCGCGCTGCCAGCCGCAAAGAACTGGATCTGGCTAAGTTGGAAAGTGAGCTGGCCGCGCTGGCGGCTGAGCCGGTGGATACCCGCGATTGGCGTCTGGCTCCGCTGTCTGAGATTATCGATTACATCCTTCCCCGCTTCCACCAGCGCCACCGTGAACAGTTGTCAGAACTGGTGTTGATGGCAGAAAAGGTTGAACGCGTTCACGGCGACAAGCCCACCTGCCCACGCGGGCTGGCCAAGCAGCTAAACCTGATCCGTCTCGATCTGGAAAATCACATGATGAAGGAAGAACAGATCCTGTTCCCGCTGATTAAACAAGGCATGGGGCAACAGGCGGCAGGGCCGATTTCGGTGATGGAACATGAACATGATGAGGCTGGCGAACAGTTGGAAGTGGTGAAATTCCTCACCAACAACGTCACGCCACCCGATGGGGCATGCAATACCTGGCAGGCGCTGTACAACGGTATCAATACGTTTATCAGCGACCTGATGGAACATATCCATCTGGAGAACAACCTGCTGTTCCCACGCGCACTGAGTGGCAAATAGCCCCCTCACCCTAACCCTCTCCCAAAGGGAGAGGGAATTGTACGAGCTACAATTTAACTACGGTATTCGTCCTCTACATTACCCTGCTACAGAATAACTGCCGCACCTGAGTACAGCTCCGTAACAGCTCCCTCTCCTTTTTGGGGAGAGAGCTGGGGTAAGGGGGAATAACCGTGGATTACAGAATTTCGATCAGCTCAACGTCAAACACCAGCGCGCTGAATGGTGGGATGGATGCGCCTGCACCACGCTCGCCGTAGGCCAGGTTGTGAGGGATATACAACTGCCACTTGGAGCCAACCGGCATCAACGTCAGGGCTTCGATCCAACCTGGGATCACACCGCTGACCGGGAACTCGGCAGGTTGACCACGTTCAACGGAGCTGTCGAACACCTCACCGTTGATCAAGCGGCCGGTGTAATGCACACGCACGCGATCCTGACGAGATGGAATTGGGCCATTGCCCTGCTCCAGCACGGAGAACTGCAGGCCAGATTCGGTCAGCGTCACTTCATCACGCTTGGCGTTATCTTCCAGGAACTTCTGGCCTTCAACGGCCATCGCCTGCTGGCGCTCAAGGCGCACAGCATCCGCACGTTCGTGGATTTCGCGCAGCGCACGATGAACCACATCTACCGGAACCGCCGGGGCATTCCCTTCCAGCGCGTCACGCAGGCCAGCCAGCAGAGCTTCTGGTTGTAAACCTTGCAGGCCGGACTCTTGCAGTTGCTGACCGACCTGTAAACCAATCCCGTAACTTGCTTGCGCTTCAACGCTATCAAAAGAAGGGGTTGTCATGGGGTTTTCCTTTAGTCTGTAAAAAGTCGAAAGCGCAGCATAACAGCGCGGCAAAGCCGGGTAAAATCTTGTGTGGAGAATGATGACTTTTGTCGTAGAAAAAGAAACAATAACCTGCTGTTAACGTTTGGTGTCATTATTCTCTCGGCGACCAATCGCTTCAAAACAGTTAGCGATATAGACCCCATACGGCTCAAGGCCGGCACCGTAGTCGCGCAGTACAGAGACTATTCGTCCCTCACGGTGCACAAGTGCACTGCGGCTTGAAATCCATAGGGTATACTGGGGTCAGCGGTACACTTTTTGTAAAGTGACAATTTTACGCAGTTGAAGAGAGGTTACCATGGGCAGAATCGCGCCCAGGAGAAGGAAAACCATCCGTGTCTACCAGCCATTGCTGCGCACCTGGCTGAACCTGAGCCAACGCCTGAAGCCTGGCCCGGCACCGGAAACGCCAGCAACCACCGATGAGCCGGACTCACACCCGCCTCAGCAGAACGGCAAGGGGCAAAGGCTCAAAGCGTTGTTGCTGAAAATATGGCACCTGCCGGACAGCCTCCACTGGATGGAACCTCTGCCCTATTTTCACCGCCGTTGGGTGATTATTTTTGGTGCTATCCTGCTACTGTCGCTGCTTTGGCCGTATTCCGACGATAACGCGCGTCCGTTCCCGGTCACCAGCCAGGAAAACCAGATACCCTTGCAGGCTCAGTTGCAAAACGATGGCCAGCAAACGGCAGGAGAAAGCGATAACTGGCAGCGTTATCAGATCCAGGCGGGCCAAACTCTGGCGCAGCTGTTCCGTGACAACAATCTGCCGGTGAATGAAGTGTTTGCCATGGCACGGGTTGAAGGGAGTGATAAGCCACTCAGTAATCTGCAAGCCGGGCAAGAAGTGCGTGTCGAACGCAATGCTAACGGCGTCATCACCGCGCTCTCGGTCACCACCGTGGATAACAGTGAAGCCCTGTTCCGCCGCCAAAGCGATGGCAGCTACCAACGCATCCGTTAACCTTTAAGCTGTTCCAGCAGAAAATCACGCAGTACAACCCCCTGGTTGTGCTGTGTGTCCTTACTGCCATACAGCAGGGTCAACGGCTTACCTTGTCTTAACAACGCCACCAGCGGCTGCCAGGCATCATTGGCGGCCAACTGTTGACGATAGAGCGCGACAAATTCATCCCACTGGTCGGTATGCTGATGAAACCACTGGCGTAACGCCGTATCCGGTGCCACCTGTTTAAGCCAGATGACGCCCTGCAACCTTTCCTTACTCACACCGCGCGGCCATAGCCGGTCAGTCAGATAGCAATGTTCCGGTGCCGGGCCGCTGAAATCGTAGACTCGCTGTAAAATAATTTCTGCCATTCTCGCCTCTCCTTGCCAACAGATGGCCTCAGAGTAGCGCGTTTTACCCGGCGCTGAAAAGCAAAACGCCAGCACTAGGCTGGCGTTTTAACTTGGTGTACTAAAGCCGATTAAGCTTCAGCAACCACAACTACATTCAGCTGTGCGAACACGTCGCTGTGTACCTGGAAGTGCACTTCGTGCTCACCAGTGGTACGCAGAACGCCGTTCGGCAGACGAACTTCGCTCTTGGCAACTTCAACGCCTGCCGCAGTCACTGCGTCAGCGATGTCGCGGGTGCCGATAGAGCCGAACAGTTTACCTTCGTCGCCTGATTTAGACGCGATGGTCACTGTTGCCAGTTCGTTGATCTTGGTTGCGCGAGCTTCAGCTGCAGCCAGAACGTCAGCCAGTTTGGCTTCCAGTTCAGCACGGCGTGCTTCGAAGAACTCGACGTTTTTCTTGGTAGCAGGAACAGCTTTGCCCTGTGGTACCAGGAAGTTACGGGCATAACCCGCTTTAACGTTAACTTGATCACCCAGGCTGCCCAGGTTTGCTACTTTATCAAGCAGAATAACTTGCATTACCTTATCCTCTCAAAGTCGTTAATGGACAGTGGCCGATTACTGATGACGATCAGTGTACGGCAACAAAGACAGGTAGCGCGCGCGCTTGATAGCACGGGCCAGCTGGCGCTGATATTTTGCACGAGTACCGGTGATACGGCTCGGGACAATTTTACCACTTTCAGTGATGTAGTTTTTCAGCGTAGCGATGTCTTTATAGTCAATCTCTTGAACGCCTTCCGCGGTGAAACGGCAGAACTTGCGACGACGGAAATAACGTGCCATTTGGCTAGTCTCCAGAATCTATCAATTCAATCTGCTCGGCATGCAGGACCAATTTGTTCAGCCCGTTGCGCCCTTGATGGCAGCTAACGAAGCCTTGAACGGTAACCTGACTGCCGACCGTTAATCTTTGAGTTAAAGCTTGTGACTGTTGTCCGCTGACAACCACGGGCATTCGGCACCATGCTTGCCTGCTGAATCCGGCTTCCATCTGCGACGATCGGTGCTCAAGCACAAATTGGCAGTGGGGTATCCCGGAAGGACTCACTTTTCGCACCGGCGTCTTGCACACTGTGCCAGACAACACCAGACGATTAGCCGTCACGACAGCAATTACTCTTCAGAATCCCCAGCATCTGCATCATCTGCGGTTTCGTTAGCGAAGTCTTCGCGGCGATCGCCACGACGTTCGTCTTTCGCTTTAACCATCGGAGATGCTTCAGTTACCGCGTGCTTAACGCGCATAACCATGCTACGGATAACGGCGTCGTTGAAGCGGAAGTTAGTTTCCAGCTCATCGATCGCTTCCTGCGGAGCTTCAACGTTCAGCAGAACGTAGTGGGCTTTGTGCAGTTTATTGATCGGGTAAGCCAGTTGACGGCGGCCCCAGTCTTCCAGACGGTGAATCTGACCTTGCGCGTTAGTGATGGTAGCACTGTAACGCTCGATCATGCCCGGAACCTGTTCGCTTTGGTCAGGATGGACCATAAAAACGATTTCGTAATGACGCATCGAATTGCTCCTTACGGATTATTCAGCCTCCTGTCAGGGTCAACCGCGGCCCATGGAAGCAAGGAACGTGTGTATGTGTGCGGCTGAAAAATGACGCGTAATCATACCGGCGCAAGGGGGGGAACTCAAGGACTGAGTAGGATTTATTGAGGTTTATGCGTAAGGCCACGAGAAATAGCACGATTTGCTGGCAGAAAAAGCGATGTATGCCGATCCATAGGTTTTAAAAATCCTTCAATAAAATCATCAGCCAATTCGAAATCATTATCATTTTTTTTGAACAAGGTCATCAAAATCTCCCCCTTTTTAATCCTGACTAGCGGACTAAAGTTAAGCTATCCGCCGCAGAAAGCGCAGCGATAAAGGGTTGTAGTTATTCAATACTGATAAATAACTTTTTGCCCAGTAGATAAGATTTTGCTGCGCAGCCAAGTGACACACTCCGCTGTAGCAAAGAGTTAAGAGAGGCACCTATGAAACGTATCACCATCGCTACCGCTATCGCGTTGCTGCTTTCCACCAACGCCATGGCCGCCACTGAGATCACCTCACGCCAGGCCGAAGAGCGCCAAAGCATTGGCTTCGTTAGCCTGGATCAGCAAGTGGTTTCGCCCGACGACGCGACGTCCCAAATCAATAAGATTGCCGATCAACGCGGCGCCAGTGCTTACCGGATTGTTGCGCTACATGAACCAGGCAGCGCCGCGTCTATCCACGTCAGCGCCGAACTTTACCGATAATCGAAAATGCAGCACCAGGGAGCCCAGCCGCACCTAGAGGCGGTCGATCGGTAACCGCCATGCCTTGCCCCCTCCCTCGGGGGCTTTTTACAGTGAGTCCTGGAAAAAGGTGGCGGTAGCGTTCAACGCTCCAGGAGTAATGCGATGACGCACTTGCGCTTCAGTGAAGTAGGTCAGCCACCGATCCAGGCCACGACGACGTAACTCGCCAGCCAAGCGTTCACTCTCCACCGCTGGCACCACATCATCGGTTTCACCATGCCATAACAGCAGTGGCCGCCCGGCAAAACTCTCCCAATGATGTTCAACCTCATAAGCGGCCAAGGGCGCAAGACGTGCCATGAGCGCGGACTGCTCCAGCGGCTGGCCCTGCGCGTCCAATGGCGGATACAGCGTCTGCGCAAGTGAGGTAAAGTAGCCCGACCCCATAAGGCTGGCGGCCGCTTTCACCCAAGGATAACGGGTAAATGCCCCTAAGGTGGTCATTCCCCCCATCGAAGCGCCCGCCACGCCAATGCGATCCCCGGCAATTAGCCCACGCTGTTCAAAGTGCGTTTTGAGCGCGGGTAACTCATCGACGTTACTTTTGAGGATTTCCCAGAAATGCGCCAGCCGCCGTGCTTCATCACCATCAAACCGCTCACCGTGCATCGCACAATCGGGCAGCACCACCCTAAAGCCCGCTTTGGCCAGCGCATAGGCAAAATAGGCGTACACCTCTTTCGATGAGGTATAACCGTGATAGAAGAAGATAGTGGGCAACGGTTGCTCATAGCGCCCGGCTGGCACCGCATGGATCACCGCAACGTCACCCACCCGCTCATCATGGATCTCGATCATGTATTCCCCCTGTGGCTAATCTTATCTATGATGGCAAACATCGGCCCGAAACCTTAGTTCAACCTATTCTACTCTATGCGAAAGAGTGATGAGGCCAGCATGAATCTTTCCCGTACGTTGATCACCCTATTACTGTTTGGCTTGCTGTCTGGATGCAGCGTATTTAAAACCACGCCCAAACCCCCACCACCGCCTACAGCACAGGCACAGGAGATCACCCGCGCACAAACCTTCGGGTTGGAGAAAATGGCGACGATCAGCGCTGTGGTTCGTGGCAGTCCGATGAACGTGGAAGACGAAATCCAACGCAAAGCCGATGCCAGCGGGGCACGCTATTACCTGATCATCATGAACAGCGAAACCATCGTGCCGGGTCAGTGGTATTCACAGGCAATACTTTATCGGTAACGCTGGCTCTGAGACAGAACTAAAAAGGGTGCCTGAATAGGCACCCGTAATAGAGGGTAATGCGCGACTACTCTTTGGTCACAGGCCCATTGACCTTGCCGTTATTGGTATATCTTCCCCCAGCCAGATTCAGCTTCACGCCATCCTGACCGGTGGTTACCGCGCCACGCCGGTTGTTGAAACTCTGGCTATCAATTGTAGTGACCTTATCGGATATCAGTTGGCCACGGTTGGTCAATGCCCCTCGGACATTAATATTCAGCCCTTCGCTACCATGGATTAGGCCACTGTTGGTAAAGGCCGATGTCACCTCTACGTTACTGACCCCTGTTGAGGAGATCGTACCATTAGCATTATCCAGGCTGTTGGCCTTCAGCGACAGCGAATCAGCACCTGAAATAGTGCCGCGGCTGTTATCCACGTTGCCGTCATACTTCATGTTTACGTTACCGTTGGAAGAAGCAATCATACCCCGACTGTTGTATACCCGATTACCGGTCATGCTCAGATCGCCCAGGCTGATAATGCCCCCCTGAGTGTCTTCCGGCATATCAATGTGCACGCCCATCGCGCTGCCGAAGTTGTTGCTATCACGGTTATAGAGAGTCGTCGCCTTTAGCTCCAGTGTTTCCTCTGCGTAAATCAGGCCCTCATCGTTTCGCAACGTACCGGTTTGCGCATGGACATTCTGCCCACTCAACAGGCCTGCATTATTGTTGATGGTGCTGGCATACACCTCCGTGCCCCCCATCGTGCTACGGATCACGCCATAGTTGTTATTAAGGGCATTTGTGATGCGAACCTCATTGCCTTTGTCCATGGTTAACCCACCCGTGCGGTTATCCAGGCTGTTTGCTTGCAGCGACAGCTTCCCCTCACCGCTAACATTGCCATCCCGGTTGTCCATGGTGTTGATATTGTTGAGGTTGACATCCCCTATTGAAGAGATCTGCCCAATCTCGTTGATCAGGTTACTGCCGTTGGTGTTTACGCTCAGCATCTTGGCCGATTGCAGAACACCGTTTCTATTGGTCAGTTGACCGCTGTTGATATCCAACGACCCAGCCGACTCAATCAAGCCATTGGTGTTATTGATCGCGGTTTTATTGGTCGCTAAAGTAAAAGTGTTGCCCGCGCTTATTTTCCCGTTCTGGCTGTTGTTTAACGCCGCGGTCGTCGCCAGAGATAGATTACGCTGGGCAGCAATTTCCCCATTACGGTTATCGAGGGTGCCAGCAACGTTCATATTCAGATCGGCAAAAGGCAGGCCGAAGGCGTAAATCTGACCGCCGCGGTTATCTAGCGTAGCGCTGGTAATGGTTGACCTACCCGCCGTAGAGATCGCGCCCCCGTTGTTGTTCAACTGCCCCGTTTTCAGGGTGATACCCAAGGTACTGTAAATACCGGTGTCGTTATTACGGCCAGTATTGGTCAGCAATTGGCCATTGGTATCGATAGTGACCTGTGAACTGGCTTGCACCCTACCGTTGCTGTTGTTCAATTGCCCGCTATTGATGTTCACAGAGCCACTGGCTGCAATGTTGCCGTTGGTATTGGTAAGGCGATTTTTATTGGTATTGATAGTGACACCGCCGCTCCCGCCATTGATTTTCCCCCCGGTATTATCAATAGCGCCTGCGGTGTTCAGTTTGTTGGCGCGTGCGGCGATCATGCTCCCTGAGCGGTTATCCAGCACACCATTAACGTCCATCACCAGGTCTGAGGTAGAAGCCGCGATGGTACCGGCATTACGAACGCCCACTCCGCTTTCTGTCCCCACCAAGGTGATCTTGCCTGCATACATCCCCCCCAAGGCAGCAACGTCAATTCCGACGCGGGGTCTGCCCGCCGCCGATGCCAGCGCGGTCGCCTGGGTGTTATCCGCATTGACGCTATTACGGCCGGTGGTCACTTTCAAATCCTTGGCCCAGACACCGGCATTAATCACCACCGAGCGGGCGATCAGATCGGTATAATTACTGTCACCACTTTTCAGGCCATCACCATTAATAACAATAGTCCCCTTTTCCGTTTTATATCCCTGTATAACGCCATCGGCAAACTGGGGGGTACCGGTGGTCAGCGTAGCTCTGCCGGTATTAATAAAGCCACAGCCGCTACAGGTAATCCCTGCCGGGTTGGCAATAATCACCTGAGCCTGCTGGCCGGCAACTTCCACCATGCCATTTAACACGCTGGCCTGATTCGAGTTGACCTCATTAAGGATCACCGAGGCCGCTCCGCCGCTTAAATTCGCATTACCCGCGAGACTCCCCGCTAGTTGGCTATTCACCCCGTCAACGCTGTTATTCAGCACAACACCGTTTTTATCAACGTTGAACTGGTTAAAGATATTATGTGAAACACCCCCTTTACCCGCAGCGTTGATATTCACCACGGTCGAACCATTCGCCCCGGCATTAACCGCAGGGCTGGAGGCCTGCCCGGCATCGGCAACGATAGCCGCATTAGCCACGGAGACGCAACCAAAAGCCAGCAGCCCGGCAAAGTAGAGTGGCGAAAGATTCACCCGCAGAGATGAGTGATTGTTTTCTTTACGTGTCGATACATTGGTTATGGACGAATGATTACTGCATGTCATGCTGTTAATTCCTTTTACACAATGAGGAAAGCCAGTGGATTGACCAGAATAAGCCGCGGTAGAAACAAGATTTCCCTTAATAAATAAGTAGCACAGATGGCTACTCAGGAAT
The DNA here is from genome assembly GCF_046715635.1 of Serratia sp. (in: enterobacteria). GTDB lineage: Bacteria > Pseudomonadota > Gammaproteobacteria > Enterobacterales > Enterobacteriaceae > Chania. The sequence goes on along the minus strand of NZ_JBKJYW010000506.1, from coordinate 7,363 downwards.
CGTGTTTGACTCCCCTTAGATTAAAAATGTAACATATAACCCGTTACGCACTCAGCCAATTATTTAAGTAGAACCAAAAATAGGGAGTATCCATCTAATTGACGAGAATCATCCCAAACACTGTCGCGTAATATATCCTGGACGCTTACATGAAATTAATGTCATTCGAGATATTTCTATAATTAATAATTCCAACTGAAAATAAGGCAAGCATTTAAATGCCCAATGCCATCAGCCTATTATCTGATGGCATTTCCTCTAGGCTATAAGCACTGAGTTCCTGTTTTAAACCCCCATGGCCCGCTGAAGCAGCGTATCGCACACCCCTGCTGGCAGCACCCTATCTCCGCGATAATCCAGCGTTAAATGGCACCAGGCTTCTCCAATCGGCGGGCTGGCATGCTGCAGCAACTGGGCGGCACAGCACAGATCGAATAACTGCTGGGTTAACAAGCGTCCCATTTCTTCACGCGGCTGACGCATGCGCTGTTGCCATTGCCGCCAGGCACGATCGAACAACCTATTCTGCCCGCGCACCGGCAACAGTTCCTGCTGTAGCTGTTCCAACGCCCCAGGCAACTTATGCAGGCTACGCATCACGTCCAGGCACATGATGTTGCCCGAACCTTCCCAAATGCTGTTTACCGGTGCTTCACGATATAGACGCGGCAGCTCACTGTCTTCGCAATAGCCGATACCTCCCAGCACTTCCATGGCTTCCCCGATAAATGGCGCTCCTTGATGACAGATGCTGTATTTTGCCGCCGGGGTCAGTAAGCGGCTGTAGACCACTTCGCCTTCAACCCCCCGGCTTTCCCAGGCTCGAGCCAAACGGAACAGCAAAGCGATATGCCCTTCAAGCCGTAACGCCATTCGAGTCAATACCTGCCGCATCAACGGCTGTTCAATAAGGCATTTACCAAACGCCTGCCGTTGCAGAGCATGGTACAGCGCCACCGACAGGCCACGGCGCATCAGCCCATGGCTACCCAAAGCGCAATCGAAACGGGTCATACCGCCCATCTTGAGGATTTGCCTGACGCCATCCCCTTCGTCGCCCAACAGCCAGGCCGTTGCATCCTGAAACTCGGCTTCGCTACTGGCATTGGAACGGTTGCCCAGCTTGTCTTTTAGCCGCTCCAGTCGGATGGCGTTGCGCGTCCCATCAGGCAGGAGCCGCGGCAGGAAGAAACAGGAAAGCCCTCCCTCAGCCTGAGCCAATATCAGATGGGCATCGCTTTGCGGCACCGAGAAAAACCATTTGTGCCCCACCAGGCGATATGCCTCGCTATTACCACGGCTGGTGAGTGGCACGGCGGTGGTGGTATTGCTCAGCACGTCCGAGCCGCCCTGCTTTTCCGTCATTCCCATGCCGATCAACAGCCCGCGCTTTTGCGCACCGGGCAGCAGATGAGGGTCATAACGATCGGAAAGTAACGGGGATAGCCAGGATTGATACTCTTTTGGCAGTGAACGCTGTAACAGCGGAATAGCGCCAAAAGTCATGGTGATGGGGCAGAGCGTGCCTGCCTCCACTTGAGCGTGTAACACAAAGCGGGCGGCACGGGCCACCAGGGAGCCAATACGGGCATCTTCCTGCCACGGCAGGTTATGCACCCGGTTAGCGACCAGCCCCTGCATCAGGATGTGCCAGGCTGGATGAAAGCGCACGTCGTCCAGGCGTTGCCCAGTGGCGTCATAGCGCAATAATTCCGGCGGATTGGTATTGGCCAGCCGCCCCAACTCCAGGGACTCCTGCGTGCCTAACTGTTGCCCAAGCGAGGCCAGAACGTCGTTATCCCAACCCGCCAACTCGCGCTGCAACGCTTCACGCAGCGGCGTATCGGACAGGAAAAGGTTACTGTTCCCCAAAGGCTTGGGTTGGTTAAAGACGGTATGCGTAGTCCAGACCATGAGCTTGCTCCCTGATTAACGCTTCAGGGGTAATTATGGTCGTTAGCTGGATTTCTGCCGCAGGCGGGATCACAAGATAGGAGATTCGAGATAGGGGTGAAAGGTTTCACCCCTACTAATCATCAGCTGCGCTGACGCACCGCTTCAAACAGACAGACACCGGTCGCTACCGAGACGTTCAGTGAGGACACCGTACCGGCCATCGGAATGCTGATCAGTTCGTCGCAATGTTCACGGGTCAAACGACGCATACCTTCGCCTTCCGCACCCATTACCAGCGCCATCGGGCCGGTCATTTTGCTTTGATACAGCGTGTGGTCGGCTTCACCCGCCGTGCCCACGATCCAGATGTTCATCTCTTGCAGCAAACGCAGGGTACGAGCCAGGTTGGTGACGGTGATCAAGGGGACGTTCTCGGCCGCACCGCAGGCCACTTTCTTCGCCGTTGCGTTCAGTTGGGCTGAGCGATCGCGTGGGACGATCACTGCATGGACACCGGCAGCATCGGCACTACGCAGGCAAGCCCCCAGGTTATGGGGATCGGTAACGCCGTCCAGTACCAGCAGGAATGGCGTTTCAACGCTTTCCAGCAGCCCAGGCAAATCGTTCTCCTGATATTTCCGCCCTTCACGCACCCGCGCAATAATGCCCTGGTGGACGGCCCCTTCGACCTTCTCATCCAGCCATTGGCGGTTGGCCACCTGGATCACAATACCGGTCGCTTCCAGCTCGGCAATCAAAGGCTGTAAGCGGCGATCGTCACGCCCCTTGAGAATAAACACTTCCAGGAAACGTTGTGGATCGTTGTCTAGCAGGGCTTTGACAGCGTGAATACCGTAGATAATTTCGCTCATGATGCTCTTTTAACTGTGCGGCCGGGATGACCCGGCCGGGGATAATAACGTGCGGCAGGTTAACCCTGCTCGGCACCTTTCTTCTTGCTGGCACGCTTGGCTTTGGTCGCTGCCGCTATCTTTTTGGTTTTATCAGACGCTTTTTTGGCTTTCGCTTTCGGATCCGTTTTAGCTTTCGCCTTCGGATCTGGCTTCACCTTGTCTGCGGGTTTGGCCTTGGCCCCCTCTTTTTTACGGAAGGCGCTGTCTGGCTCAAAGTTGGCAGGCGTCTTGCCGCCGCGGCGTTTACGTTGAGCCTGACTACGGCCCGCTCCGGCACCGTCGCGTAGCGTACGCTGGCCGCCATTCTTGGCACGTTCGCGCTCGGTTTTACCTTCACCACGCGGTTTGCGGGTGCTGGAAACCAGGGCGAAGTCGATCTTGCGTTCGTCCATATGCACGGCCTCAACGCGGATCTCCACCGTATCCCCCAGGCGATAGACCATGCCGGAAGATTCGCCGATCAAACGCTGGCCGATATTATCGTAGCGATAGTAATCGTTATCCAGTGTGGACACGTGTACCAGACCATCGATAAACAGATCGCTCAGGCGGACGAAGAAACCAAAGCCGGTGACGCTGGCAATAACGCCGCTAAACACTTCACCGACGTGATCCTGCATAAAGTCGCACTTCAGCCAGTCCGCCACGTTACGCGTAGCTTCATCGGCACGGCGCTCGGTCATCGAGCAGTGCATGCCCAGTTGCAGCATCTCTTCCAGATCGCTGTGCCAGCCACCGGTCGGCGTCCAGCGCTCTTTCTGTTCGCCTTGCTCCTTCGCCAACACGTACTTGATGGCGCGGTGCAGCGACAGGTCCGGGTAACGACGGATCGGGGAGGTAAAGTGGCCATAAGAGGCCAACGCCAGGCCGAAGTGACCACGGTTTTCCGGATCGTAGATCGCCTGTTTCATCGAACGCAGCAGCATGGTTTGCAGCATTTCACGATCCGGACGTTCTGACACTTCGTCCATCAGGGTGGCGTAATCTTTCGGCTGCGGCTTCAGGCCACCACCCAGAGTCAGGCCCAGCTCGCTCAACACGCTGCGCAATGCGGAGATATGATCGTCGCTTGGGCGATCGTGCACACGGAACAACGCAGGTTCGTTATGCTTCTCAACAAAGCGTGCCGCCGCCACGTTCGCCATGATCATGCACTCTTCGATCAGTTTGTGTGCGTCATTACGTACCGTTGGCTCTACGCGCTCGATACGGCGTTCGGCGTTGAAGATAAACTTGGCTTCTTCGGTTTCGAAGGCGATACCACCGCGTTCGGCACGAGCCTGATCCAGCACTTTATACAGCGCATGCAGCTCCTGCAGGTGTTTGACCAATGGATGATACTGTTCGCGCAGCTCCTGATCGCCCTGCAAGATATGCCAGACCTTGGTGTAGGTTAAGCGCGCATGGGAGCTCATTACCGCTTCGTAGAATTTAAACGAAGACAGACGGCCCGATGCGGAGATGGTCATCTCACTCACCATACACAGGCGGTCGACCTGCGGGTTGAGCGAGCACAGGCCGTTGGAAAGCACTTCCGGCAGCATTGGCACCACTTCCGATGGGAAGTAGACCGAGGTGCCGCGGCTACGGGCTTCGTCATCCAGCGCCGTGCGCGGGCGCACATAGTAGCTTACGTCGGCAATCGCGACCCACAGGCGCCAGCCGCCACCGCGTTTCTTCTCGCAGTACACGGCATCATCGAAATCGCGGGCGTCTTCACCATCAATGGTGACCAGCGGCAGGTGACGCAGATCCACACGCCCTTTCTTGGCGGCTTCCGGCACCTGCTCACTGAGGTCGGCAACCTGCTTCTCCACCTGAGGTGGCCAGGTATGCGGGATCTCATGGGTACGCAATGCGATATCCACCGCCATGCTGGTGCCCATTTTATCGCCCAGGATCTCGACGATCTTGCCCACGGCTTTGGTGCGGCGCGTTGGGCGCTGGGTCAGTTCGACAACCACCATAAAGCCCATCCGCGCCCCGCTGACCGAGTCAGCAGGGATCAGAATATCGAAGCTCAGGCGGCCGTCATCCGGCACCACGAAGCCGGTACCGGCATCGGTGAAGTAGCGGCCAACAATCTGGCTGGTTTTGGGCACCAGCACGCGCACGATACGCGCTTCGCGGCGGCCTTTGCGATCTTCGCCCAGCGGTTGAGCCAACACCACATCGCCGTGGATGGCCATTTTCATTTGCTCGGCGGAGAGATAAAGGTCGTCTTTACGCCCTTCAACCCGCAAGAAGCCGAAGCCATCGCGGTGACCAATCACCGTGCCGCGCAGCAGGTCCAGACGCTCTGGCAGGGCATAGCACTGGCGGCGGGTAAACACCAACTGGCCATCACGCTCCATCGCACGCAGGCGACGGCGCAGGGCTTCCAGCGCTTCTTCGCCGGATAAGTTCAGTTCATTGCCCAACTCTTCGCGGCTGGCCGGCGTTTCACGTTTCGCCAAATGGGCCAGAATAAATTCGCGGCTAGGAATTGGGGATTCATATTTTTCTGCTTCTCGTTCCAGGAATGGATCTTGTGACATTGAGGTTCCTCCGTTGTCATCAGCAGGGTGTCGCTGAGCCTTGTCTTCTCAGCAACGCTTTATTCGACAAGCAAAAGCTTGTAGAGCGGTGGATTGTCTTCAACCATGTCGGCCAATGTGTGACTATCCAGCTCCTCAAGGAAATTCTTTACCGCCTGCTGGAGCACTTGCTTCAAACGACAGGCTGGGGTGATATGGCAAAAATCGCCGCTGCAGTTAACTAACGAAAGCGGCTCCAGCGCCCGCACCACGTCGCCAATACGGATGCTCTCGGCCGGTTTGCCCAGCCGTATACCGCCGTTTTTACCCCGTACGGCGGTCACAAAGCCTTCACGGCTCAGCTGATTGATAATTTTTACCATATGGTTACGGGAAACGCCGTACACCTCCGTAACCTCGGAGATGCTGGTCATTTTGTCCGCAGGCAATGACGCCATGTAGATCAATGCCCGCAGGCCATAATCAGTAAAACTTGTTAACTGCACGTTTACCTCTGGGTATCTGCCGATTTTCGGCGATTTTCTTTACTATCTTATTGGATGATAAACCAGCCGGAGAGTTCGCAGCTAATTATTTAGCGCATAGCCGACTCTCAACTGAAGCAACGAAAGGATTTTGTGAGGTGAAAATGCCATCGGGGAGGATACATGAAGCAAACAAACCGGGACTTGGCCCGGTTTGTTTGATGACAGTAGAGCAATCAGATTATGCGTCGAACGGATCGCGCAGGATCATGGTTTCGCTACGGTCTGGGCCAGTAGAAATGATATCTACCGGTACATCGGTCAGCTCTTCGATACGTTTGATGTAGTTCAGCGCTGCCTGTGGCAGTTTGCTATAGTCTTTCACACCAAAAGTCGTTTCGCTCCAGCCCGGCATGCTTTCGTAGATTGGCTCGATGCCTTCCCAACCTTCTGCTGCCAGCGGCGTGGTAGTCATTTCGCGGCCGTCTGGCATGCGATAGCCCACACAGATCTTCACTTCTTTCAGGCCGTCCAGTACGTCCAACTTGGTCAGGCAGAAGCCAGACAGGGAGTTGATCTGCACGGCGCGGCGAACGGCAACCGCATCCAGCCAGCCAGTACGACGGCGACGGCCAGTGGTGGCACCAAACTCATTACCCTGTTTGCACAGGTATTCGCCGGTTTCGTCGAACAGTTCGGTTGGGAACGGGCCTGCACCTACACGGGTAGAATAGGCTTTCACGATGCCCAGTACATAGTCCACGTAACGTGGGCCAATGCCAGAACCGGTTGCCACGCCACCTGCGGTGGTGTTGGAGGAGGTCACGTACGGATAGGTGCCGTGATCGATATCCAGCAGAGTGCCCTGTGCACCTTCGAACATGATCAGATCGCCACGCTTGCGCGCACCGTCCAGCAGTTCGGAAACGTCTACTACCATCCCGGTCAGGATATCGGCAATCGACAGCACATAGTCAAGGGTGGTCTGGTAATCGACGGCTTCTACTTTGTAGTAGTTAACCAACTGGAAGTTGTGGTAATCGATGATGTCTTTCAGCTTGACAGCAAAGGTGGCTTTATCGAACAGATCGCCAACGCGCAGACCGCGACGGGCAACTTTATCTTCGTAAGCCGGGCCGATACCACGGCCTGTGGTGCCGATGGCTTTGGCGCCACGCGCTTTCTCACGCGCATTATCCAGAGCGACGTGATAAGGCAGGATCAGCGGGCAAGCTTCAGACAGTAACAGACGTTCGCGTACCGGGATGCCGCGCGCTTCGAGTTCACCCATTTCCTTCATCAATGCATCTGGCGCCAGAACCACACCGTTGCCGATGACGCTGGTCACGTTTTCACGCAAGATACCTGAGGGAATTAAATGAAGAACGGTTTTTTCACCGTTGATAACCAGAGTGTGGCCAGCGTTATGGCCACCTTGGTAGCGCACAACATATTGAGCCCGTTCAGTCAGCAGGTCTACGACCTTACCCTTACCTTCGTCACCCCATTGGGTGCCCAGTACGACGACGTTCTTACCCATTTTAAAATCACC
>NZ_JBKJYW010000505.1:0-10045 GCF_046715635.1 Serratia sp. (in: enterobacteria) | reverse complement strand
CCTATCACCGGCACAATCATCACCGCTTCGCGTTCCGAAGGGCGCATACGCTCATAGACCCGCCGCACACCGTTACTGAACTCCAGATCGACTGACTCAACGTTAAATAAACGCGAGCGCGCGACCGTTTCTACTTTCAGAATTTTAGGTTTTTGCAGGTGTTTATCCATGATTGCCTCAAATAGGTTAACCGCCTAATAGGCTGAATATTCAGCACTCTCAGGCAAGTAACCAGGATAATAATATGCGCGTTGTGCCAGACAGCAAGAGGGTCAAGCGCTGGCTAAACTCGATCTTGATCACATTGTGCGTTAATGGGAACCATTACCGCAACGAGCTTAGCCTGTAATTTACTTTTTTTTAACAAACCTGACCAGCAACCCTCCCGGTGGATAAAAAAACAGATAGGCAAATAAGATAATCCTGATATCCCGCCACCATGAGGATTGCTATGCTCACGCAGGTAAAAAAATCGTACGGTGTATGGTCAACGATAGCCACGAATGAGAGCCGGATAACAATTTAACGGCGGGTCATTCTATCTCTGGGCAGTTAACTCCGTATAATGTCAGGCTTTGCGGTTAGGATTGGCGGTTTCATGGGCGTAGGACGAGAATAGCATGAGCACAATAGCGTTGATATTGGCCTTAGCGCTAGCCTGCCTGATCGCTGCTAGCCTCTACTTGTGGTTTAAATTCCGCCCCCGGCCAGCCTTGGCAGGTACCCTGCCGTTCGTCAAACCTACCCATCGCAAGCTGACCACACCAGAACGGGCAGCGATTGAGTATTACCTTAACCAACAGAATCGCCTGGGCAGCAAACTGCTGTCAGGTTCGTCTTCGCTGCCTTCTGCCAGGCTGGCGTTGACCGCACAGAGCGACAACGTTTACCCGATCACCCATGCCATCACCCGCTATGGCCTTGCAAGCGATGAACCCAACAACTGGCGCTACTATCTCGACTCGGAAGAGATCCATCTGCCTCCGTTCTGGGAGCAGTACATCAGCGCCGATAACCACGTCGAAGTGATCAAGACCCAGACGCTGCCGCTGGTGATCTCACTCAACGGCCATTCGCTGCTGGATCATATTTACGACAGCCCACCTTCGCCGGTAGTGACTACAACCCCGACAAGGAACGCGTCCATCCGCAAAGAAGAGAGCGAACATATTGAGTTGGTGAACATCCGCAAGGAGACCCGCGAGGAACATGAGCTCAACCGGCCGAACGGCGTCAAGGAAGCTGGCCTCATATCAACTGCCCTGCTGCTGCTGTTCCTCAGCCTGATCAGCCCGGTAATGGTGATCCCCTGGATCATTCTGGTGGCGGTGCTGATGATCGTCTGGGGCTGCTGGCACCTGTTGCGCCGCCCGGCCGAAAAAGAGCTGAAAGAGGTGCATTGCCTGCGCGGCACGCCAAAGCGCTGGGGGTTATTCGGCGAGTCCAATCAGGGGCAAATCAGTAATATCTCTTTGGGGATTATCGATTTGATCTATCCCCCACACTGGCTGTCTTACCTGAGCGTGGATCTGGGTAAAACCACCAATGTAGATATCTACCTCAACCGGCAGGTGGTGCGTCAGGGACGCTATCTTTCCCTGCATGATGAAGTGAAGAACTTCCCCTTGCAGCAGTGGGGCAAGAACGCCGTATTAGCGGCCAGTTCGCTCGTGGTGCTGTTGTTACTGTTAATCTACATTCCACTCAGCCTGCCCGCTAAATTGAGCACCGCGTGGTTACAGGGGGCGCAGAAAACGGAAGTCACTAGCGTTCAGGCGCTGGAGGCCATCCCGCTGCATATCGGCGACAGGCTGAAAATTCAGGGCAACGGTATGTGCTACGTCCCTTCGGGCAACAACAGCGCCACCGCACCGAGCTTTATGCCTTTCGATTGTTCGGGGATTTACTGGAATACGGCTACCCCGTTGCCACAGCCCGAGTCGGAAGTGATCGATAAAGCCGCCGCTCTGATGGCCACCATCAACCGGCAACTGCACCCAAGCCCAAGCGGTGCCGATCAGAAAGTGAACCCGCAGTTGGCCAGTGCCATTGAAAAATCAGGCATGATCCTACTGGATGACTTTGCAGATATCGTGTTGAAAACGCAAGATCTGTGCGGCACGCAGGCCGACTGTGTGCGCTTGAAGAACGCTTTGGTCAACCTGGGTAACGTCAAGAACTGGGCCGCCCTGGTGAAACGAGCCAAATCCGGGGCGCTGGAAGGCGTTAACGTCCTGCTGCGGCCGGTCAGCGCTGAATCGCTGGAAAATCTGAGCAACGCGGCCACCTCTGCCTTTGTGGTGCAGGAAACCCGTCAGGCTGCTGCAGCCCTCAACAGCCCACCACCGGGCGGTTTCTTGATCACCAGCGACGAAGGCAAACAGTTGGTGGATTATCCCCTGCCCGCACAGCCGCTGAACGAATACAACCCACTTGACCAATGGAAAGAGCTGCAGCGCCTTAGCAGTCTGTTACTGCATACACCATTCCAGGCAAACGGGGTGATCACCAATATCTTTGTCGATGCTAACGGCACCCGACATATCGCCCTGCACAGTGAACCGGATATCGTGACTCTGTGGCGCTATTTTGGTGCCAGCCTGCTGTTGCTGGTGTTGGTTATCGTACTGGGTTACAACTCCTGGCGGCTGGTGCAGCGCAGGCGCAAAAACCAACATCGCCTCGCCGATATCCAGCGCTATTACGAAAACTGCTTTAACCCGCAGCTCACCCCGATATCCATACGCCCGATGGCGTAGCCTCCGCCCTGCCATCCGCCTATACTAGGCTGTATGTTTTTTTAGCACCCGCGGGATACCGCTATCCCGCCTATGGAGTTAGTACATGGTTCCTGAGTTTGACTGGCACGATATTGATACCGTACTGCTGGATATGGACGGAACCCTGTTGGATCTGGAATTCGACAGCCATTTTTGGTTAACGCTGGTCCCGCAGGCATTGAGTGAGCAACGAGCCATCCCCTTCGATGATGCCAGCAAAATCATTCACCAGGAATACCTGGCTGTGCAACACACCATGAACTGGTATTGCTTTGATTACTGGAGTGAGCGCCTCGGGCTGGATATCTACCAAATGACCAGCGAAGTCGGTAACCGCGCTCGGTTGCGTGAAGATACCCAGCCGTTTTTGCAGGCGTTACGCTCTGCCGGGCAGCGCACCATCCTGCTCACCAACGCACATCCTCACAGTCTGGCAGTGAAGGTTGAGCACACGGGTTTGGATCGACACCTTGATTTATTACTTTCCACCCACACATTTGGTTATCCAAAGGAAGATCAGCGCTTGTGGCAGGCTGTGCAGCAGCAAACCGGTTTTGACCCGCAGCGCACTCTGTTTGTGGATGATGGTGAACCCATTCTGGATGCCGCCCGCCAGTTTGGTATCCGCTATTGCCTTGGCGTGCAGAACCCGGATTCCAGCATGGCAAGTAAAACTTTCCAGCGTTATCCATCGATGAGCGACTACCGCCAGTTGATACCGGCATTGGAACGGAGGGAGCAATGAAAGCCAAAGCAACCACGGATGAGGCCATCCGCCTGGATAAATGGCTGTGGGCCGCCCGATTTTATAAAACCCGTGCACTGGCCCGCGACATGATTGACGGCGGCAAGGTGCACTACAACGGGCAGCGCAGCAAGCCGAGTAAAACCGTTGAAATCAATGCCGAAATCAAGCTGCGTCAGGGCAATGACGAACGTACCGTCATCGTGCTGGCCACCAACAGCCAACGGCGTGGGGCCGACGAGGCGCAGCTGATGTATCAGGAAACCGAGGCCAGCATTGCCAATCGCGAGAAAGTAGCACTGGCACGCAAAATGAATGTGCTGACCATGCCGCATCCGGATCGTCGTCCGGACAAGAAAGAGCGGCGCGATTTGATTAAATTTAAATTTGGCGAGCAGGAATAATCCCTCGTCTCAAAGAGAGAAAACTATGTCCAACCATGACCAATTGCACCGTTACCTGTTCGAAAACTACGCGGTGCGCGGTGAGCTGGTTACCGTCAGCGAAACCTATCAGCACATCCTGACCAACCATGACTATCCGGCTCCGGTACAAAGCCTGCTCGGCGAGTTGCTGGTAGCCACCAGCTTGCTGACCGCCACGCTGAAGTTCGACGGTGACATTACCGTTCAGGTACAAGGTGACGGCCCGCTGAAACTGGCGGTGATCAACGGCAATAATCGTCAGGAGATGCGCGGTGTAGCCCGTGTAGAAGGCGAGATTGCGGCCGACAGCACCCTGCACCAGATGCTGGGTAACGGCATTATGGTGATCACCATCAGCCCGTCTGAAGGTGAACGCTATCAGGGTGTGGTAGGTCTGGAAGGTGAAACGCTGGCCCAGTGTCTGGAAGGGTATTTCCGCCAGTCTGAACAGCTGCCAACGCGCCTGTTTATCCGCACCGGCGAAGCCGAAGGCAAACCCGCGGCTGCCGGCATGCTGTTGCAGGTGCTACCCGCTCAGGATGGCAATGCCGATGATTTCGACCATCTGGTGCAGTTAACCGCCACCATCAAAGATCACGAGCTGTTCACCCTGCCAGCTAACGAAGTGCTGTATCGCCTCTATCATCAGGAAGAGGTTACGCTGTACGAACCTCAGGATGTGATCTTCCGCTGCACCTGTTCACGCCAGCGCTGTGCCGATGCCTTGATTACGCTGCCAACGGAAGAAGTGGCCGATATGCTGGAACAGGATGGCAACATCGATATGCACTGTGATTACTGTGGTAATCATTATGTATTCGATGCGTTAGACATCGCCGCCCTCCACAACGGCAATGCCGACAGCAGCACCCAACTGCATTAATCAAAACCGCTATGTGACGTGCGTCAACTTGTGACGCACGTCAGCCCTCGTCGTTTGCACGCTTGCTTTATTCCGTGGTCTACATCTCATAACGTAACTAAAAAACGTTTAATACGTTAAATATTTGATACCTATCGCGGTTACATCGCCATGGATCCCTACAATTGTCGCCAGAAATTCTGTGATCAAGGAGTAGTGACATGCGTGTTAATGGTATAACCCACCAGGATCTTGCCGCTTATGGAATTCATAACGTTGGTGAAATCGTTCACAATCCGAGTTATGAATTATTGTTTAAGGAAGAAACGGACCCTTCTCTGCAAGGGTTTGAGCGTGGTGTAGTAACCAATCTGGGTGCCGTTGCCGTCGATACCGGCATCTTCACCGGCCGTTCGCCAAAAGATAAGTACATCGTCCGTGACGATATCACTCGGGACACCGTCTGGTGGGCCGATCAAGGTAAAGGCAAGAACGATAACAAACCTCTCAGCCCTGAAGTCTGGGCAGATCTGAAAAAACGGGTCACCGAGCAGCTTTCCGGCAAGCGCCTGTTCGTGGTCGATACCTTCTGCGGTGCTAACGCAGATTCCCGCCTGAAAGTCCGCTTTATCACAGAAGTGGCTTGGCAAGCGCATTTCGTCAAAAACATGTTTATCCGCCCGAGCGATGAAGAACTGCAAGGCTTTGAGCCTGATTTCGTGGTGATGAACGGCGCCAAGTGCACCAACCCGAACTGGCAGCAGCAGGGAATGAACTCGGAAAACTTCGTGGCATTCAACCTGACCGAGCGTATGCAGCTGATCGGCGGCACCTGGTACGGCGGCGAAATGAAAAAGGGTATGTTCTCCATCATGAACTACCTGCTGCCGCTTAAAGGTATAGCCTCCATGCACTGCTCGGCCAACGTGGGCGAGAAAGGTGACGTGGCCGTATTCTTCGGCCTGTCCGGCACCGGTAAAACCACGCTGTCCACCGATCCGAAACGCCAACTGATCGGTGATGACGAACACGGCTGGGACGACGATGGCGTCTTCAACTTCGAAGGCGGCTGCTACGCCAAGACCATCAAGCTGTCGGAAGAAGCCGAGCCAGATATCTATCACGCCATCAAGCGTGATGCGCTACTGGAAAACGTCACCGTCTTGGCCGACGGTACCGTGGACTTCAACGACGGATCGAAAACCGAGAACACCCGCGTTTCCTATCCGATCTACCACATCCACAATATCGTCAAGCCGGTGTCCAAAGCGGGCCACGCTACCAAGGTGATCTTCCTGACTGCGGACGCCTTCGGCGTACTGCCGCCGGTATCACGCCTGACGGCCAACCAGACCCAGTACCACTTCCTGTCCGGTTTCACCGCCAAGCTGGCCGGTACCGAGCGTGGCGTTACCGAGCCAACGCCAACCTTCTCTGCCTGCTTTGGCGCGGCATTCCTGTCACTGCACCCAACCCAGTATGCCGAAGTGCTGGTCAAACGCATGCAGGCAGCCGGAGCCCAGGCTTACCTGGTGAATACCGGCTGGAACGGCACCGGTAAACGTATCTCGATCAAAGACACCCGCGGCATTATCGACGCCATCCTCAACGGTGAAATCGATAAGGCAGAAACCATTACGCTGCCAATCTTCGATCTGTCGATGCCAACCGCTCTGCCAGGCGTTGATCCGGCCATCCTCGATCCGCGTGCCACCTATGCCAGCATAGAGCAGTGGGAAGAGAAGGCGCACGATCTGGCAAACCGCTTTATCACCAACTTCGACAAATACACCGATACCCCGGCAGGCGCTGCACTGGTCAGCTCGGGTCCGAAACTGTAATAGAGTCGATTAACCACCTAAACCAAGGCGCGGAATTCCGCGCCTTTTCTATTTTTAGCTGATCTGCACTTGAGATTGGTTTGAATTCGTGGCTGGCTTGCACTTGTGGTCAATTTTTAGGGGCGCTGCAATGCTGCGCCCATTAATAAACAGGCCACAGTGCTGCGGCCTTAAGTCAGGATATCAGGCGTTTTCTTTGGCGGGTGAAGTCCCGCTGGACGTTTCTTTCTTCTCGATCGGTAATGGGAGATAAGCTCGGATACGCAGCCCACCACGCTCACTGGTGCCGATGTCCAGCACGCCAGTATGAGCATCAATGATACGCTGCACAATCGCCAGCCCTAACCCGGTGCCGCTGGTGCTACGCGCACTGTCGCCACGTACAAAGGGTTGGAACAGGTGCTTCAGCTCTTCCGGTTTGATACCTGGGCCATCATCCTCCACCTGGAACCAGCCGCGCTGCAGTTCACGCCCGCTGCTGACCTTGATCCAGCCGTTGCCATAGCGCGCCGCATTCACCACCATATTCACCACCGCACGTTTGATCGAGAGCGGATGCACATCCACCATCAGCTCACCCGGTAGAATATCGGTTTCAATCACCCGCTCGTAGCCACTTTCTGTTGCCACCACTTCGCCCAAAATGGAATTCAGGTCGCAAATTTCGGTCTGCATCTCCTGGCCGGTACGCAGGTAATCAATAAACTGTTCGATGATGGCGTTACATTCTTCGATATCTTTATTGATCGACTCCGCCAGATAGCCGTCTTGCTCGCTCATCATTTCCGTCGCTAGCCGGATACGCGTCAAAGGCGTGCGCAAATCATGACTCACCCCCGCCATCAACAGCGTGCGGTCGTCGGCCAGCAACTTCACCCCAGAGGCCATCTGGTTGAAGGCCCGGGTCACCGAGCGCACCTCAGAGGCACCATACTCACGTAGCGGCGGCGGAATAATGCCTTTGCCTACCTGCAAGGCAGCATGCTCAAGCTCCACCAGAGGGCGGTTCTGAATGCGGATAAACAGCCAGGCGCCGCCTATCGCCAGCAACATAATCGCCAGGGTGTAGCGGAACAGCGGCGAAAAATCGCCTTGATGGATTTCGGTCAGCGGGACGCGCACCCAGATATCCGGCTGCAACCAGGTTTTCAGCCAGACCACCGGGGAGTTTTTGTTCACCTCGACGCGGACGTCGGTCGGGCCGCCCAGTTGCTGCGCCATCTGCTGGCTAAGGAATTGGTAGTGTTGCGCCCAGCGCAGGCCGCTCTCTTCCGCAGCCGCGTTGGTATAAAGCGAAATGCCCAGCTCGCGGTAGATCTCGCGGCGGAACGCTGGCGGCACCTCCAGCAAGGTACCGTCCTCCAGTTGCAGCCGATCGGTCATCAGCATACGAACTTCGTACGCCAATACCTTATTGAACTGCTGCAGACTGGGCAGGATGGCAAAGTTAAGCACCACCAGATAGGTAGTCACCAGGCTGACGAACAGCAAGGTAACGATCAACAGCAAAGTTCGGGCAAACGAGCTACGCGGTGAAAAGCGTAATCTCCTCATGCCTTACTGCCGTCCGGGACGAAGACGTAGCCAAGACCCCAAACGGTCTGGATATAGCGTGGATGTGCCGGATCTTCCTCAACCATGCGGCGCAGGCGCGAAATCTGCACGTCGATGGAACGCTCCATCGCACTATATTCACGGCCACGGGCCAGGTTCATCAGCTTATCGCGCGACAAGGGTTCACGTGGATGGCTGACCAAGGCTTTCAGCACGGCGAACTCACCGCTGGTTAATGGCATAGGTTCATCTTCACGGAACATCTCGCGCGTGCCGAGGTTCAGTTTGAATTTACCAAAGGCGATCACCGCCTCTTCCTGAGAAGGCGCACCCGGCAGTTCGTTAGCTTGGCGGCGCAGGACGGCGCGGATACGGGCCAGCAGTTCGCGTGGGTTGAACGGTTTAGGGATATAGTCATCGGCACCGATTTCCAGCCCGACGATACGGTCCACTTCTTCACCCTTGGCGGTCACCATAATGATCGGCATCGGGTTGCTTTGACTACGCAGGCGACGGCAAATGGACAGCCCGTCTTCACCCGGCAACATCAGGTCTAATACCATCAGATGGAAAGACTCACGCGTCAGCAAACGATCCATTTGCTCAGCGTTGGCAACGCTGCGAACCTGGAAACCCTGCTCGGTTAAGTAACGCTCTAAAAGCGCACGCAGGCGCATGTCATCATCGACGACCAGAATCTTGTGATTCTCTTGCATTGTCTGACTCCCAAAGGCTGTATTGCCTGATTCTAGATTGTGGCCCGCACTTATGCATCGGCACCGCTGGCGGCTATTTGGCAACAGCCTCGTATTGTTCAAAAACTCCATCATTACTGACAGCGTTTAATGGTATATATTCTAGACGAAATTGTTACAAAGCTTATTCTTTTGCCCAAATATCAACAATTTTCACTTAAATCAGGGGTGCCGTTCGGTAAAAAACTACCCGCTGCGTATGATGTACACTCTTGGCAGAAAACCGCAATACTGGTGAATTGGCAGTGTACCCCAGGTTTATAAAAAAAACGCCAACGGATATGGTGGCCGCTTTATGCGAGAATGCCCACCGCTCCTGTGATTTGATGATGGATAACGATGAAAACATTGCTGATCACCCGTGAGGGTTACAACAAGCTCAAAAAAGAATTGGATTTTCTGTGGCGTGAAGACCGCCCGGAAGTGACCAAGAAAGTCACCTGGGCCGCCAGCCTGGGCGACCGCAGTGAAAATGCCGATTACCAGTACAATAAAAAGCGGCTGCGTGAGATCGATCGCCGGGTACGCTATCTCACCAAGTGCCTTGAGCAGCTGAAAATTGTCGATTATGCGCCACAGCAAGCGGGCAAGGTGTTCTTTGGTGCCTGGGTAGAGATCGAGAATGACGATGGCGATACCAAACGCTTTCGTATCGTTGGCTACGACGAGATCTTTGGCCGCAAAGACTATATCTCCATCGACTCGCCAATGGCCCGCGCCTTGCTGAAAAAAGAGGTGGGGGATACGGCCACGGTTGAGACTCCGGCAGGAGTTGCCTACTGGACGGTCAACGAGATCGAGTATGTCAAAGACGTCGAATAATTTTGCCTGAACCGACTCGCTGTGTAGGGGCGCCGCTTGCTGCGCCCCTGACAAAAAAATCCGCTTCCCCGTCAAAACCCCAGGCCTCTGGGCTGGCATTTTACCCCTGCAAAACGTATAACTGTCCCCCTATTGATTATCGCTGCTAACAGATACCTGACTTATGACTGATCCACTGAGCCGCATTATTGCAACCGAACTGCAGGCCCGCCCGGAGCAAGTTGACTCCGCCATCCGTCTGCTGGATGAAGGTAATACCGT
>NZ_JBKJYW010000504.1:0-8408 GCF_046715635.1 Serratia sp. (in: enterobacteria) | reverse complement strand
TCCTGCGTGCGGTGCGTCACCATCACGGTTGATGGCTGCCCCTCACCCCAACCCTCTCCCACAGGGAGAGGGAGCTGCCCGGCGTTTTTTGATGAGGTTGTGCTGCTCCGGTAAGTGAGGAGTAAGTAAAACGAAAGCGAGGGTATTACACAGAAAAAACAGCGAACTCGATCGGTCCCCTCTCCCTGTGGGAGAGGGTTAGGGTGAGGGGCCTGAACTACCGCGGGACAAAATGAACGCTAATCCAATTCCACCGCTACCCCGCATTGCTACGCTGGACTGTGTACGCGGTATCGCCATCCTTGGCATTCTGTTGCTGAATATCAGCGCATTTGGCTTGCCGAAAGCCGCTTACCTTAACCCCGCCTATCTGGGTATACCTTCCACACGCGATGTCTGGACCTGGGCACTGCTGGATCTATTCGCTCAGGTCAAGTTCCTGGCCATGTTTGCTCTGCTGTTTGGTGCCGGTCTGCAACTGCTGTTACGGCGGGGCAAAGTCTGGATCCGCGCCCGGTTATCCTGGTTGGTCCTGTTTGGCCTGGGGCACGCCATTTTCTTATGGGATGGGGACATCCTGCTGGCCTACGGGCTGATCGGCCTGGTGTGTTGGCGCATGATCCGTGACGCACAGAATACCTTCACCCTGTTGAAAACCGGTGCGGTGCTGTATCTGATCGGCGTGGCGGTGTTGCTGCTGCTAGGGTTTATCTCTCACGGTGAGCCGGGCAGTTTTTGGCAGCCGAGCGTGGCCGAATTGCAGTATGAGAAATTCTGGAAGCAGCAAGGCGGGCCGGAAGCCTGGCGCAGCCGCCTGGATCTGCTCTCTTCCAGCCTGATAGCCATCGGTGCGCAGTATGGCTGGCAACTGGCCGGGCTGATGCTGTTTGGCGCAGGCATGATGCGCAGCGGTTGGCTGCGTAACAGCTATTCACCCGCTTACTACCGCCGTCAAGCCGCTTGGCTGATACCGCTTTCATTGCTGATCCAGTTGCCCGGTGTGCTGCTACAGTGGCAGTTGAATTGGGATTATCGCTGGAGCGGTTTTCTGCTGCAGGTGCCGCGTGAGTTGGGTTCGCCGCTGCAGGCTATTGGCTACCTGGCTCTGGTCTACGGTTTTTGGCCAACGCTTTCCCGCCTGCGTATCAGCCACTGGTTAACCCAGGTTGGGCGGATGGCGTTAAGCAATTACCTGCTGCAAACCCTGATTTGCAGCATGCTGTTCTATCGTTTTGGCCTCTATCAGCAGCTTGACCGTTTGCAGCTATTGGCGATCGTTCCCCTGGTGTGGCTGGCCAACCTGCTGTTTTCCACGCTGTGGCTGCATTACTTCGCACAGGGCCCGATGGAATGGCTGTGGCGCAAGCTGACTTCCCTCGCTGCAGGCGAAAGCCTACATCAGCCGACAAAATGAGATCTGGCGCAGGTAGGTTAAAAAAATGTATGTAAACGTTTTCTTTCCTGTGACGGAATTCACGCTGAGTAGGATGACAAACGGGGTAGGATAGCGCCACTGTCTACTCTGTCGACCTCGGGACGTTTCATGAATTCTGTGCATTCAACCACCATTCGCGATGTGGCGAAGCGTGCGGGTGTGTCCGTCGCTACCGTCTCGCGAGTGCTGAACAACAGTGCTATGACCAGCAAAGAGACCCGCGAACAGGTGCTGAAGGCGGTGGCGGAACTGGGTTATCGGCCAAATGCCAACGCGCAGGCATTGGCGACCCAGAGCAGTGAAACGCTGGGCGTGGTGGTGATGGATGTCTCCGATCCGTTCTTCGGCGCGTTAGTGAAAGCGGTAGACACGGTGGCGCAGCAAAACCACAAATATCTGCTGATCGGCAACAGTTACCATCAGGCAGACAAAGAGCGCCATGCCATCGAGGTATTGATCCGTCAACGCTGCAATGCCTTGATTGTTCACGCAAAAGCGTTGGGTGACGCGGAATTGATCGCCTTTATGGATCAGATACCGGGCATGGTGTTAATTAACAGAATTGTAACGGGCTATGAGCACCGCTGCGTTGGCCTGAACAATGTGTTTGGCGCTGAAGTTGCCATGCGCTTGCTGCTTTCGCAGGGGCATCAGCGGATCGGTTATCTGGGCTCCGATCACCCCATCGAAGACGGCCCGTTGCGCCAACAAGGCTATAGCCAGGCGATGGCCGCGGCAGGTTTTTCCCCGCCGGATAGCTGGCGGGCCTATGGTTCACCGGATCTGCAAGGCGGTGAAGCGGCGATGGTTGAACTGCTGGGCCGCAACCTGCACCTGAGCGCCGTGTTCGCCTATAATGACGCCATGGCAGCCGGTGCGATGGCGGTGCTGAAAGAAAACGGTATCACGGTGCCGCAGCACTTCTCGCTGGTGGGATTCGATGATATCCCCATTGCCCGCTACACCAGCCCCAAGCTGACCACCATCCGTTATCCGATCGTTTCTATGGCCACCCTGGCTACCGAGCTGGCGCTGAAGGGCGCTGCCGGGCAGCTCGAACCTCAGGCTTCACACCTGTTCATGCCGACGCTGGTACGCCGCCACTCTGTTGCGCCATGGCAAAGTGAGGCTTCGGTCACTCTCTGAACATTTAATATTGTGTAACCGTTTTCAATCTGTGAGAAAATTCACAGATTATTAACATAGTGCCGTCTATGCTCTAGTCGTTTTCCAGCGCAAAGGCTCTTGCCAGCCAAGCTTTTAATCTGGCGCTGACACAGCATCACAGGAATAACAAGCAACACGGATGACAGGAATTCATTTGAAACTGCCAGGCCCAACTGTGTGCATTGTGGGGCTTAATACCGAGTACGACCCTCTACAAACCGGAGACAGACAATGAACAAGAAGGTTTTCACCCTGGCCGCGCTGGCCGCAAGCATGATGTTTGGCGCTGCTGCGCATGCAGATACCCGTATTGGCGTCACGATTTACAAATATGACGACAACTTTATGTCGGTGGTGCGTAAGGCGATCGAGAAAGATGCCAAGGCTTCTCCGGATGTTACGCTGCTGATGAATGACTCACAGAATGACCAGTCCAAGCAGAACGACCAGATTGACGTATTGATTGCCAAAGGCGTCAAAGCGCTGGCGATCAACCTGGTGGACCCGGCTGCCGCTCCGGTGGTGATTGACAAGGCGCGCGCTAACGATATCCCGGTGGTGTTCTACAACAAAGAACCTTCTCGCAAGGCATTGGATAGCTACGACAAAGCCTATTACGTCGGTACCGACTCTAAAGAGTCTGGCGTGATCCAGGGCGAACTGATTGCCAAACACTGGAAAGCCAACTCAGCCTGGGATCTGAACAAAGACGGTCAGATCCAATATGTGCTGTTGAAAGGTGAGCCGGGCCACCCGGATGCAGAAGCGCGTACCACCTACGTGATCAAAACGCTGAATGAAAAAGGCGACAAGACTCAGCAACTGCAGATGGACACCGCGATGTGGGATACCGCTCAGGCTAAAGACAAGATGGACGCCTGGCTGTCTGGCCCTAATGCCAACAAGATCGAAGTAGTAATCGCCAACAACGACGCTATGGCCATGGGTGCGGTTGAAGCCCTGAAAGCTCATAACAAGAGCAGCATTCCGGTCTTTGGTGTCGATGCCCTGCCAGAAGCACTGGCATTGGTGAAATCCGGGGCGATGGCCGGTACCGTGCTGAACGATGCCGACAATCAGGCGAAGGCGACCTTCGATCTGGCGAAGAACCTGGCCGCGGGCAAACCTGCCGCTGACGGCACCCAATGGAAGATCGTCGATAAAATCGTGCGTATTCCTTACGTGGGCGTAGATAAAGATAACCTGTCTCAGTTTGTGAAATAAACCGAGAGAGATGGAAATGCCCCCACTGTTTTCTCAGTGGGGGAACTTATTAGAAGAACCCGTTAATTCTCCACTGCTGCCAGCCAGCTTGGGAGAGTGCCGGTTCCAGAATTAGCCAGGACTATTTATGGCCGAAAACTCTCGTGAGTGGCTATTGGAAATGACGGATATCAGTAAGTCGTTTCCCGGCGTAAAGGCATTAGACAATGTGAATTTACGCGTACGTCCAAACTCCATTCATGCATTAATGGGGGAGAACGGCGCCGGAAAATCCACCTTATTAAAATGCCTGTTTGGCATTTATAAAAAAGACTCCGGCAGTATCCTGTTTCAGGGGCAGGAGGTCGATTACAAGAGTTCCAAAGAAGCGCTGGAGCAGGGCGTTTCGATGGTGCACCAGGAACTGAACCTGGTGTTGCAACGTACCGTGATGGACAACATGTGGCTGGGGCGCTACCCCACCAAAGGGCTGTTTGTCGATCAGGACAAGATGTACCAAGACACCAAGGAAATTTTCGACGAACTGGATATCGATATCGATCCCCGCGCCAAAGTCGGCACGCTGTCGGTATCCCAGATGCAGATGATCGAAATTGCCAAGGCGTTCTCCTACAACGCTAAAATTGTGATTATGGATGAGCCAACCTCTTCTCTGACCGAGAAGGAGGTGAATCATCTGTTCACCATTATCCGTAAGCTGAAAGAGCGCGGTTGCGGCATCGTGTACATCTCGCACAAGATGGAAGAGATCTTCCAGCTGTGCGATGAGATTACCATTCTGCGCGACGGCCAATGGATCGCCACCCAGCCGCTGGAAGGGCTGGATATGGACAAGATTATCTCGATGATGGTTGGGCGCTCGCTGAGCCAGCGTTTCCCCGATCGTCAGAATACGCCGGGTGAGGTGATTTTAGAGGTGAAAGGCCTGACCTCTTTGCGCCAGCCTTCGATCCGCGATATCTCTTTCGATCTGCATCAGGGGGAGATCCTGGGCATTGCCGGGCTGGTGGGCGCCAAGCGCACCGACATTGTGGAAACCCTGTTTGGCATCCGCGAGAAGGTGGCCGGCACTATCAAGCTGCACGGTAAAAATATCAACAATAACAGTGCTAACGAAGCCATCAACCACGGTTTTGCCCTGGTGACGGAAGAGCGTCGTTCCACCGGTATTTATGCCTATCTGGATATTGGCTTTAACTCGCTGATCTCCAATATCCGTCAATACAAAAACAAGTTGGGCCTGCTGGATAACAGCCGGATGAAAAGCGATACCCAATGGGTGATCGATGCCATGCGGGTGAAAACGCCGGGCCACCATACCAATATCGGTTCGCTTTCCGGCGGTAATCAGCAAAAGGTGATCATTGGCCGCTGGCTGCTGACACAGCCGGAAATCCTGATGATGGATGAGCCAACGCGCGGTATCGACGTGGGGGCCAAATTTGAAATTTACCAGTTAATGACCGAGTTGGCGAAGAAGGGCAAGGGGATCATTATAATCTCTTCCGAAATGCCGGAGCTTTTGGGAATTACCGACAGAATATTGGTGATGAGTAATGGTCAGGTTGCGGGCATTGTGAATACCAAACAGACCTCGCAAAATGAAATATTGCGGCTAGCCTCCTTGCATCTTTAAGGATCGTAATTATGAGCGCACTGAATAAAAAAACCTTGTTCACCTATTTTAAAGAGGGTGGCATTTATCTGGTCCTGTTGGTGTTACTGGCGATTATTATTATCCAGGACCCAACCTTTTTAAGCCTGATGAACCTAAGTAATATCCTGACCCAGTCCTCGGTGCGTATTATCATTGCGCTGGGCGTGGCCGGGCTGATCGTCACGCAGGGGACAGACCTTTCCGCCGGGCGTCAGGTAGGGTTGGCCGCGGTAATTGCCGCGACCCTGCTGCAATCGATGGATAACGTCAACAAAGTGTTCCCGCAAATGGAAACCTGGTCGATCCCACTGGTGATCTTGCTGGTTTGCGCCGTGGGTGCGGTGATTGGCCTGGTTAACGGCTTGATTATCGCCTACCTTAACGTGACGCCGTTTATCACCACGTTGGGCACCATGATCATCGTTTATGGGATTAACTCCCTGTATTACGATTACGTGGGGGCTTCACCGGTGGCCGGTTTCGATCCGAAATTCTCCACCTTTGCCCAGGGGTTCTTGCGATTCGGCGACTTCAAGCTGTCGTACATCACCTTCTATGCGATTATTGCGATTATCTTTGTCTGGGTGCTGTGGAATAAAACCCGCTTTGGCAAAAATATCTTTGCCATCGGCGGTAACCCGGAGGCGGCGAAAGTCTCTGGCGTCAACGTCCCGCTGAACCTGATCATGGTCTATGCGCTGTCCGGGGTGTTCTATGCCTTTGGCGGGTTACTGGAAGCGGGCCGTATCGGTAGCGCCACCAATAACCTCGGCTTTATGTATGAGCTGGATGCTATCGCGGCCTGTGTGGTCGGCGGGGTGTCGTTTGCCGGTGGGGTAGGTACGGTGCTGGGCGTGGTGACCGGGGTGATTATTTTTACCGTCATCAACTACGGCCTGACCTATATCGGCGTGAACCCTTACTGGCAATACATTATCAAGGGCAGCATTATCATCTTCGCGGTAGCGCTGGACTCCCTGAAGTACGCCAAGAAAAAATAAGGTTGTTTTGCGCTATACGATAACGGCCAGCATCTGCTGGCCGTTTTGCTTTTGCTATGTAACACGGCAGATATGCCATCTTCGTGTTATTCCAGTCGTCGCTGTTCCCCCTCACCCCAGCCCTCTCCCCAAAAAGGAGAGGGGGCAGTACGGAGCTGCGTTCAGGCACAGGAGTTTATCTGTGGCCATGCTGCGCTCGCTTACGCATTCGGAGTTGTGGTCAGACGTCGGTGTTGTGGTCAGACGCAGGAGTTAATCTGTGGCACGCACGGTCCCCTTGTATGTTTAAAGGTACTTTAATTACCCCCCCAAAGGTGGGTAGACTTTAACCGAGTAGTACCTGACGCCACAGCCCGATTCCCCTCTGGGACAACAAGCCCGCGGGAGAGCTTATGGCGTGGCGTCAGTTTTCCTGTTAACCCGAACAGCTGCCAGGGCGGCATCAGCCAGCCCGTATCTTACAAGGCCGGGAGACTTGAAATGACTGAACATGCAACCGTCGGTATCGACATTGCCAAAGACACTTTTGACGTATACATCGACTCAACTCGTCAGCTTCTGCATCTGGATAACACACCGGAAGGCCATCAGCAGTTGCTGAGTTCGCTCTCTGTCATCACCGTTAAGCTTGTCGTGATGGAGGCGACTGGCCGATATCACTCATTGCTGGCCGCCACGCTTGAGTTGGCTGGGTTAGCCGTGGCCGTGGTCAATCCACGCCAGGTGAAAAACTTCGCTCGTGCGTTAGGGACCCTGTACAAAACCGACCCGAATGATGCCCGTGTCATCTGCGAGTTTGGCCGGAGAATGGAGCCTGAAGCCCGTCCTACGCCCGACGAACAGACGCAACGTCTGGCGGGGATGGTAACCCGTCGTCGCCAACTGGTCGATAACCGGACCATGGAGATAAACCGCTACAAAAGCTGCGATGACGTGGTGGTCTCAGCAGGTATCAAGCGGCATATCGACTGGCTGACTGCTGAAATCAGAGATGCAGATGACGACATCGACAGGCAAATAAAAGTGATGCCTCTGTGGCAGGAAAAGGCAACGTTGTTGGAGGAGGTCAAAGGTATCGGGCCGACAACGATGGCGGTGCTTCTTGCGATGTTGCCGGAGCTGGGGACGCTGAATCGGCACAAGATAAGTGCGCTGGTAGGTGTGTGTCCTTACGCCCACGACAGTGGAAAAATGAAAGGGAAGCGAAGTATCTGGGGAGGGCGAAGCGCGGTGCGTTCAGCGCTGTACATGGCGACCTTGTCAGCAGTGCGGTACAACCCAACAATCCGGGAGTTCTACGAGCGCCTGACCGGGCGTGGAAAAGCGTTCAAGGTGGCGGTGACGGCTTGTGTGAGAAAGCTGCTAACCATCCTGAATGCGATGCTACGGGATAATAAAAAATGGGTGACAAATTAATCATCACCCGTTGACTTTAAACACAGCTGCTCTCCCTTTGGGAGAGGGTTAGGGTGAGGGGCGATCGCTGAAGCGTGAGGTGAAACTCAGCTCTTCTTCTGCTGCTGCGCCTTGGCTTTTTCTGCCGCCAGTTTATGCTCCAGCTCCACCAACTGCTCCGGAGACACTGCCGGATAACCCGGTGCATCTTCCGGCACCTTATGCATTGCAGATATCGGGATCAGCGGGCCAAGGAAGCGGGGCTCACGCTTGAGAATATACAGATCGGTCAAGGCACCCAGGCGGGCAAAGATCTCGCGTACGCGCACCGTCATCATATCTTTTGGCGAAGGTACCGCATAACACTGCGCCTGGATGCCCATATGCAGGGCGATAAACAGCGCGCGCTCGCAGTGGAAACGTTGGGTGATGATGATGAAGTCGTTGGTATCGAACACTTTGCGCGTACGGACGATGGAGTCGAGAGTACGGAAACCGGCGTAGTCGAGCACGATATCGCTAGGCGCAA
>NZ_JBKJYW010000503.1:0-6050 GCF_046715635.1 Serratia sp. (in: enterobacteria) | reverse complement strand
ATCCTGCACGCCGATCAGTCACTGGAAGTGATCGACGACGGCCGCGGCATGCCGGTGGATATCCACCCTGAAGAAGGCGTACCGGCGGTTGAGTTGATCATGTGTCGTCTGCACGCGGTCGGTAAATTTTCCAACAAGAACTACCAGTTCTCCGGCGGCCTGCACGGCGTGGGGATTTCGGTGGTCAACGCCCTGTCCAAACGGGTGGAAGTCAACGTCAAGCGCGACGGTAACGTCTATAGCATCGCTTTTGAGAACGGCGACAAGGTACAGGATTTGGCGGTGACCGGTAGCTGCGGTAAACGCAACACCGGTACCAGCATTCATTTCTGGCCTGACGAGCAGTTCTTCGACAGCCCGCGCTTCTCGGTTTCCCGCCTGTCGCACCTGCTGAAAGCCAAAGCGGTGCTGTGCCCTGGCGTTGAAATCTACTTTATCGACAAGCTGAACAATACCGAGCAGCGCTGGTGCTACCAGGACGGCCTGACCGACTACCTGATGGAAGCGGTTAACGGCCTGATCACCTTGCCGGAGAAGGCGTTTGTCGGCAATTTTGCCGGTGATACCGAAGCGGTGGACTGGGCGTTGCTGTGGTTGCCGGAGGGCGGGGAACTGCTGACGGAAAGCTACGTCAACCTGATCCCAACCATGCAGGGTGGTACGCACGTCAACGGCCTGCGCCAAGGGCTGTTGGATGCGATGCGTGAGTTCTGTGAATTCCGCAATATCCTGCCGCGCGGTGTGAAGCTGTCTGCGGAAGATATCTGGGATCGCTGTGCTTACGTGTTGTCGGTGAAAATGCAGGATCCGCAATTCGCGGGCCAAACCAAAGAGCGGCTCTCTTCCCGCCAGTGCGCGGCGTTTGTTTCCGGCGTGGTGAAAGATGCCTTCAGCTTATGGCTGAATCAGAACGTCCAGGCTGCCGAGCAGTTGGCCGAACTGGCGATCTCCAGCGCTCAACGTCGCCTGCGTGCGGCGAAGAAGGTGGTGCGTAAGAAGCTGACCAGCGGGCCTGCGTTACCGGGCAAGCTGGCGGACTGCACCTCACAGGATCTGAGCATGACCGAACTGTTCCTGGTGGAAGGGGACTCGGCGGGCGGCTCGGCCAAGCAGGCGCGCGATCGCGAATATCAGGCGATCATGCCGCTGAAGGGCAAGATCCTCAACACTTGGGAAGTCTCCTCAGACGAAGTGTTGGCCTCGCAGGAAGTCCATGATATCTCCGTGGCGATCGGCATCGATCCCGACAGCGAAGATCTTAGCCAACTGCGCTACGGCAAAATCTGTATCCTGGCGGATGCGGACTCCGACGGCCTGCACATCGCCACGCTGCTGTGTGCGTTGTTTGTCCGCCACTTCCGTACGCTGGTGAGGGGCGGCCATGTGCACGTTGCGATGCCGCCGTTATACCGTATCGACCTGGGCAAAGAAGTCTATTACGCCCTCGACGAAGAAGAGAAAGCCGGCGTGTTGGAGCAGTTGAAGCGTAAGAAGGGCAAGCCGAACGTACAGCGCTTTAAAGGGCTGGGTGAGATGAACCCGCTGCAACTGCGTGAAACGACGCTCGATCCCAACACTCGCCGCCTGGTGCAGTTGACCATCGATGACGAGAATACCGATCAGACCATGGCCATTATGGACATGCTGTTGGCGAAGAAGCGTTCAGAAGACCGTCGCAACTGGCTGCAAGACAAGGGCGATACCGCCGAGCTTTCCGTCTGATGCCTGCGGGGCCGCAACCGCGGCCCCAAGTTTTTACACTGTGCCATCCCAGGCGCACTGCGTGCTGCGCCCGATAACCCAGGGCGGAATGCATGAAAATCACCCTCGAAGAACTCTTGGCTTATACCTCCGTGGTCGACAGCGGTTCGATCACCGCCGCCGCCGAACAGCTTGGCCAAACCACCTCTGGCATTAGCCGGGCGCTGAGCCGTCTGGAAAAAAAACTCGATACCACCTTACTGCGCCGCACGACACGTCGCCTGGAATTGACCGAAGAGGGTCAGAGCTTTTTGGCCCATGCGCGGGAAATTATCAACTCGGTAGAACATGCCGAGGAGCAGATGGCATTGCGTCGTCTGAACCCGGCGGGCAGGCTGCGGGTCAACGCTGCCGCGCCCTTTATGGAACATGTGATCGTGCCGCTGGTCGCCGGTTTCCGCCAACGTTTCCCACAAATTGAGCTGGAGCTGAACACCGATAACCTGATTATCGATCTGCTGGAGAAGCGCACCGATATCGCCATTCGTATTGGCGCATTGCGAGACTCCACCATCCACGCGCGCCTGCTGGGAGCCAGCCGGTTACGCATCCTTGCCAGCCCGGACTATATTGCCCGCTTTGGAGCACCGCAGAGTGTCGAAGAGCTCAACCACCACAGCCTGCTGGGCTTTACGCAACCCGAGTCGCTCAATCTGTGGCCGCTTCTCCATCGGCAGGCGGAGCGCTTTGCCATTACTCCAACGTTATCGGCTTCCAGCGGTGAAACGCTGCGGCAACTGGCGCTACGCGGGGAAGGGATCGCTCAATTGGCCGATTTTATGACGCGGGAAGATCAGCGGGAAGGGCGTCTGGTTCAACTGCTGGTGGCAGAAACGTTGGATGTCCGCCAGCCGATCAATGCGGTGTATTATCGCAATGCCCAACTGGCCGCACGTATTACCTGTTTTCTGGACTATGTCAGCGCGCATATCACCGATGCACAGAGCCTGTAGAGCGGAGATGTCTGTTGCCCTCACCCCAGCCCTCTCCCACATGGAGAGGGGGCTGATACGGAGCGCGTGATAGGCCCGTGCCACTTCGGAAAGTAGGGAGTAAGAGCAAGAAATATAGAGTATTACGCAGCGCAATCAACAAACTCGATTGCCCCTTCACCTAGGTGAGTCAGCCAGCGTTCATGGAGAATCACTATGCTTTCAGTCCAACTCGATCGGTCCCCTCTCCCTGTGGGAGAGGGTTAGGGTGAGGGGGCATCCAGCACGTAAATGGTCGTATCCAGCACGCTGTCCTTGATGGTTTCACGGTGCTTGAGCATGTGATCCATTTGCAGGTGCTGTTCCAGATGCGCTTGGGTCTGCCACTTCTCCAGCATAAAGATGGAATCCGGCGAACGCTTTTGCCACGGCGCCTGGGTATCGGCGTCGATCATCGGCTGATAGCCGCCGCAGCCTTCTTCCGCCAACACCGCTGGCAACAGTTTCTCAATCGCTTGTAATACGCTGTCACGATGACCTGGTCTGGTTCTGATTTCTGCAATTACGGTGATCATTATGGCCTCACTGGTTAACGGTATGATTTATAAAACCCATCACAGTTAAGCAAACACTTCGCCCAGATGTGCGCGCAAACGTGCGATATCGCTGGCGATATCCGGCTGTTTGATGACGTCATTGCAAATGAAGGTCGGCAGTGCTTCCATCCCCAGGAACTGGTTGGCCTTGTGGAAGTGCAGATAAACGCCGTCTACGCCCACGCCGTGGAAGAACTGGTCGGGATCGGTAAAGGCTTCTAGAGGGGCATTCCAGGTCAGGCTCAGCATGTAGGTCTTGCCTTGGATTAACCCGCCAGAACCGTATTTTTTGCTGGCATCGGAACGGGTGCGGCCATCGCTGGCATACAAGCTGCCGTGGCCGGCGGTGAACACTTCGTCGAGGTATTTTTTCAGGATCCAGGGCTCGCCCATCCACCAGCCTGGCATCTGGTAAATCACCGTATCGGCCCACAGGTATTTCTGTACTTCGGCTTCGATATCATAGCCGTCATCGACGACGGTGACCTGCACATCGTGTTTGGCATCGCGCAGGAAACTTTCCGCTACGTCGCTCAGGGTCTGGTTAAGCTCACCGTTGGAGTGGCCGAATTGCTTCTTGGCGTTAATAATCAGGATATTGCTCATGGATGCTGGGTTCCTGTCAGAATGTAGAATGTGATAGCCGTAAGGCATATCGCTGAAACGGAGTGTAATCCTTCCTGAAGCGGGGAAAAATGCGATCTAGCGCACAACAGTGTTGACTGCGAATCAATAAAAGCGACTGCTAAGGGCAGAATTTCGCATAAACCGGGGAGATCGCCAGCATCAATGGCTGATCCATGCAGCATCTGTGACAGCCACCCTGCAGATGAGTTACTATCGCGGGCAGAATCGACCCTTTGTCGTCTGAGGATATCTGAGTAATGAGCGAACTGACTCATGACGGTGTTGAGCGTCTACCGCTGCACACATTCACTGAAAACGCCTATCTGAACTATTCCATGTACGTCATCATGGATCGGGCGCTGCCGTATATCGGCGATGGTTTAAAGCCGGTACAGCGCCGCATTATCTATGCCATGTCGGAGCTGGGGCTTAGCAACAACGCCAAATTCAAAAAATCCGCCCGTACCGTCGGTGACGTGCTGGGTAAGTATCATCCGCATGGTGATAGCGCCTGCTATGAAGCGATGGTGCTGATGGCGCAGCCGTTCTCTTACCGCTACCCGCTGGTAGATGGCCAAGGGAACTGGGGGGCACCGGATGATCCTAAATCGTTCGCCGCGATGCGTTATACCGAATCGCGCCTGTCGAAATACGCCGAAGTGCTGCTGGGCGAACTGGGCCAGGGCACCACGGACTGGGTGCCCAACTTCGACGGCACCATGCAAGAGCCGAAGATGCTGCCTGCACGCTTGCCGAACATCCTGCTCAACGGGACAACCGGTATCGCGGTAGGGATGGCAACGGATATTCCACCGCATAACGTGCGTGAAATTGCCGCGGCTGCGGTAGCTCTGATCGACAAACCAGGCTCTTCGCTCGACGACCTGCTGGAGTTTGTGCAGGGGCCAGACTTCCCGACGGAAGCGGAAATTATTACCCCGCGCGAAGAGATCCGCAAAATTTACCAGAATGGCCGTGGCTCGGTGCGTATGCGTGCCATCTGGAAGAAAGAAGACGGCAGCGCGGTGATCACCGCCTTGCCGCACCAGGTTTCCGGTGCCAAGGTGCTGGAGCAAATCGCCAGCCAGATGCGCGCCAAAAAACTGCCGATGGTGGAAGACCTGCGCGATGAGTCCGACCACGAAAACCCGACCCGTCTGGTGATTGTGCCGCGCTCGAACCGTATCGATCTGGATCAGGTGATGAACCACCTGTTTGCCACCACCGATCTGGAGCGCAGCTACCGCATCAACATGAACATGATCGGTCTGGACAACCGCCCGCAGGTCAAAGGGCTGGTGGAGATCCTTTCCGAATGGCTGGTCTTCCGACGTGATACGGTGCGTCGCCGCCTGAATTACCGCCTGGAAAAAGTGCTTAAACGGCTGCACATTCTGGAAGGTTTGCTGGTTGCGTTCCTCAATATCGACGAAGTGATCCACATCATTCGCAGCGAAGATGAGCCGAAGCCGGTGTTGATGCAGCGGTTTGGCATCTCCGATACCCAGGCCGAAGCGATCCTCGAGCTGAAGCTGCGCCATTTGGCCAAGCTGGAAGAAGTGAAGATCCGCGGCGAGCAGGATGAGCTGGCAAAAGAGCGCGATCATCTGCAGGCGCTGCTGGCTTCCGAGCGCAAGCTTAATAATCTGATCAAAAAAGAAATTCAGGCGGATGCACAGGCCTATGGCGACGATCGTCGTTCACCATTGACCGAACGTGAAGAAGCCAAGGCGATGAGCGAGCATGACTTTGTGCCTTCTGAGCCGGTGACCATTGTCCTGTCTGAAATGGGCTGGGTGCGCAGTGCCAAAGGCCATGATATCGATCCGACTGGCCTGAGCTATAAGGCTGGCGACAGCTTCCGTGCCGCCGCGCGCGGTAAGAGTAACCAGCCAGTGGTGTTCATTGACTCAACCGGGCGCAGCTATGCGCTCGATCCGCTGACGTTGCCTTCGGCGCGTGGGCAAGGTGAGCCGCTGACCGGTAAGCTGACGCCACCGCCGGGCGCTACTGTGGAGCAGGTTTTGATGGCCGCCGACGACCAGAAACTGCTGATGGCTTCCGATGCCGGTTACGGCTTCGTCTGTACCTTCAACGATCTGGTGGCACGCAACCGCGCCGGTAAGGTGATGAT